>JAJYUR010000005.1:33420-53049 GCA_021792395.1 Microcaldota archaeon | reverse complement strand
GAATTTACGAAGGACGGTCCAATAATAGTAAAGAAGGACGGCAAGGTAGAATATGCTTTATGCAGATGCGGGCATTCAACGAAGAAGCCATTCTGCAGCGGCGCGCACCATACTGTGGGATTTCAGGCAGATGAAAGCAAGATGGAACTGAAATAGGGTTGGCGTAAGCCTGCATGAAAGAGCAAGGCTTGCATAAGGCCCGCAAGCCTTTAATCTATTCCTACCTAATATTATCGGTGCAAAATGAAAATAAATTTTTCCGGAAACGAGCACATAAGTGCAGGCGTATCAAAATCTGAACGCTTCATTGCCGATCCTGAAAGCGTATCAAAGTGCATACCTGATTCGAAAGAGTTCCAGAATACTGGAGAGCATGCCTTTTCCATAAAAGTTGAAGTCGGAATAGGAACGCTAAAGGGTACATTCCTGATAAACGGGACTGTTGAAAAAGGCCAAGACAATTCCATAGCATACAGGCTGTCAGGCGGCGGATTCGGAAACAAGGCAAGCATATTGCTTTCTATAAAAATCAGCGGCGATGAGATGCGAACAGACCTATCATGGAATGCTGATTTTGATATAAGCGGAATAATAAGCGGTTTAGGGCAGGGGATCGTAAAAAAGGTAAGTGAGGAGAAAATTTCGGAAATAATAAATAACGTAAAAAATGTGCTTGAAGCCAAATAGGGCAAGATAGTAATTTATGGATATAATGCGATTAAAATAGGTGGAATCATGGAGGAGTTGTTTGCCCAGTCAATAAAGGACTTAAGTGGCATATATCATTTTTCTGAAGACGAATTAAAGATATTGGAAGATGCGGACAAGGCTGCAGACGAGCTTTCAGAATCAGAATTTGAGCATTACATAAAGCGTGAGGTAAATCCAGACCATGCAAAAGTGCTCGCAAAATATAAGATCATAGGCGCGTCGGTAGACAAAAAATACGGCGGCAGGGGCGCAAACCCTCTGGTATCTGTTTTAATAAAAGAGAGGCTCGGCCAACTCGGCATGGGTCTGTCCAGTTTTGTCAATGTTCAGATGTTCCTCGGAGAGATGATGATCCAACGGTGGGGCACAGAGCAACAGAAAGACAAATACCTGAGGCCGGCTGTAAAGGGCGAAAAGATACTTGCATACGGCCTGACTGAACCTGAAGCAGGAAGCGATCCAGCATCTATGCAGACAACGTATGAAAAGAAAAATGGAAAATACATACTAAATGGTTCGAAGTACCTGATAACAAACGGATCCATAGCCGACAATTTGATAATATTTGCAAGGTCAAAGGAAAACAAAGACGAGAAGAGCGCATTCATTGTAAATTCGAAAAGCCAGGGATTCAGCATCTCCATGAAGATGGAGGAGAAGATAGGGCTTTTTACCTCAGATACTGCCATGCCTCAGCTGGACGACGTGGAGGTCGGCGAAGAAGACCTTTTCGGAGGCATAGGCAATGGCATGCATATAGCATATTCCGGGTTGATGAATGGGAGGACTGGCGTAGCTTCGGCGTCCATTGGGGTGATAGAAGCATGCCTCAACGCAGTACTCGAAAGGGCAAAGGAACGCATACAGCATGGCAAAGAAATAGGCAAGCACCAACTGATACAGAATCACATCGCCGAGATAAGACAGAATCTTGAGATGGCGCGCTGGCCCGTATATTTTGCCGCAATCAGAAAGGCAGAATATGAAAAGGATCCTAACAATAAAGAATTGATAAGCGAACTTGACCTAAGAATATCTCTGGCGAAGAAGATAGCGTCGAGGCTGGCATTTGAGTCTGCTGACAGGGCTGTACAAGTCTTCGGAGGATTCGGATATTCTATTCTGTCTCCTGCAGGGAGGTTGTTTTGCGATAGCAGGGTAGCCAGAATATACGAGGGCACTGACGAGATACAGACGTTGAAGATAGCCGAAGGCGTTTTAGGGAAAGACTTCAGGGCTTTCAGATAGCGGTGCGTATATGCAATATAAAAAAATCAGGATTGTAAAAAAAGGAAGCATTTTTACCCTAATACTAGACGATCCAGCGTACCTTAACATTCTGAGCAAGGAAATGATAAAAGAATTGCACAGTGCTTTGGAAACCCTATCAAAGGACAGTTCATGCAGGACTATAATCATAACCGGTGCCGGAACAAAAGCATTTTGTGCAGGTGGTGATTTAAGGTATATAAAAAGCCTTAAAGGCTCATTGCAGGTTGGCAGGTTCTTCGATTCACTAAAAGATATGTGCATGAAGATAGAGACTATGTCCAAGCCTGTAATTGCAGCAATAAACGGGTACTGTTTGGGAGGAGGGCTAGAACTTGCATTGGCATGCGATATACGGATAGCATCATCAGGGTCAAAATTCGGATTCCCTGAAGCAACGCTTGGCATAATGCCTGGAGGAGGTGGAACATATAGGTTGCCTTCAATAATAGGCATGGGAAATGCCAAATACATGATACTGACTGGCAGGCGCATCGATTCTAAAGAGGCTCTAAGGATAGGGTTGGTAAATGCGGTGGTGACACCATCAAATTTAAAGCCCTATTCGGAAAGTGTAGCGTCATTGCTTTCTGGAAACAGCCAACGCTCAATAAAGGAAGCAAAACTTGCATTGTATAAGAATTCAAGATATGACTATTCTGCCGAAAAGACTGGATTCATACGGTGCTTCAAGAGTAATGATAAGGAGGAAGGAATCAGTGCGTTCATAGAGCACCGCCATCATTCGTTTGACAAGGTGTAATGGTATGGCTAAGGCGTACATAGTAGAAGCTGGGAGGAGTCCGATAGGTAAATTCATGGGCAACTTATCTGAAATCAGCGCAACAAAACTGGGGGCTCAGGCAGCTAGCAAAATAGTCGAAAGGTCCGGCATAAGCCCTAAGGAGATAGAAGAATTGATACTAGGTAACGTCCTATCTCCCGGAGAAGGCCAAAACCCAGCAAAGCAGGTAGTCATGTATTCAGGTATGCCTGACACTATGCCTGCATATTCAGTCAATATGGTATGTGCTTCAGGTCTCAAGGCGGTGGCATTGGCAGGCCAATCAATATCATCAGGCAATGCAGATGTTGTAATAGCTGGAGGCACTGAAAGCATGAGCAATGCTCCATTCTCGCTTGAAGGCGTACGCAAATTCAATAAATTGGGTGATGTCGGGCTTAAACAGTTCATTGAAAAGCTTGATGCGCAGAATGCAAAGACAGAAGATTTCACACTAGTCGACGAGATGATAAATGCTGGTCTTTGGGACTGCTATAACAATCTTCACATGGGTGCTCTAGCAGAATATATAGGTAATGATTATAAGATAACACGCGAGCAGCAGGATGCATTCGCAATGGAGAGCCACAGACGTGCAGCATATGCATCCGACAATGGAAAATTCAAGCGTGAAATAATTCCAATAAATACAAGCAATGGACAGATAAGTGCCGATGAAGGGATAAGGAGAGACACATCAATGGAAAAATTGGGTGCACTTAAACCTGCATTTACTGAAGGCGGGAATGTTACAGCAGGCAATTCATCGCAGCTTAGTGATGGTGCATCCTTCCTAATATTGATGTCCGAGAAAAAGGTAAAAGAATCTGGGATAAAGCCTCTTGCAGAAATAGAAGGATTCTCTTCCTCAGGGATAGACCCAAAATATTATGGCATGGCGCCCGTATCAGCGGTAAAAAAATTATTTGATCAAACGAAGATGTCGATTGACGATATAGACCTAATAGAGCTTAACGAGGCATTTTGCGTACAGGCGCTTGGCGTCATAAATGCGCTTAACATGGACATAAACAAGGTCAACGTCAACGGAGGCGCTACGGCATTGGGGCATCCTATAGGAGCCACAGGCGCAAGGATACTCACCACTCTAATATATGCGCTTCATGATAAAAAGAAGGACATTGGACTCGCTACACTCTGCCATGGCGGAGGCGGTGCCGCTGCAATGATAATAAGGCGATATGATGGGTAACAAAATCGCAATAGTGGGTTCCGGCACAATGGGTTCAGGCATAGCACAGGCTGCACTTTCAAGCAATTACAATGTAGTGGTTATAGCGCATAGCGAGCAGGGTAAAATCGACGGAAGTAAACGAATCAATGCGGTGTTCGAAAAGGCCGTTGCTGCAAAGGCTATTACCGCGCAGGAAAAAGAAGCATGCATCAAAAATCTGCAGATATCTACAGATTACGCTGCCATAAGCGATGCCGAATTGGTAATAGAAGCAGTATCAGAAATAAAAGAAGTTAAAGAATCTGTGCTGAAACAGATAGAAGCGCATATAGGCAACAGCACTGTTATAGCAACCAACACATCTTCTATACCTATTTCTGCATTATCTGGCGCGCTTTCTGCCCCAAGCAGGTTCATAGGCATGCACTTTTTCAATCCCGTGCCGGTAATGAAAGTCGCCGAAGTCATAAATGGTGCATCTACATCAACTGAGACAATAAATAAGGCAAAAGAATTCATCGAAAGCCTTGGCAAGATCCCAGTTCAAGTAAAGGATTCTCCAGGGTTCATAGCAAACAGGCTTCTTATGCTTTTCATCAACGAAGCCGCAACTGCATTGGACGAAGGCGTTTCAAGCAAGGAAGGCATCGATGCAATAGTCAAACTGGGCCTGCATCATCCTATGGGTCCGTTCGAGCTCGCCGATTTCATCGGAATAGATGTATGCAATGACATAATGCTAGAGATTTACAAGGATAAGAATGACATGCGTTTCAAGCCATCAAATTCCATCACAACACTAGTGAAAGAAGGCAAGCTGGGAAGGAAAAGCATGGAAGGGTTCTACAAATATTAAGCTTGATTGCTCCGTAATAAAGTTTTGTTCATGTCGTATGCCTAACAAAGTATTTAAAGTTCCAATCACATTAAATAAAAGGCTCATTGTCAGCTGGAGATAAGATGAATTTCAAAGAATACATAGAATTGCATAGGAACGAAGTATATTCAAAAATCTGCGAGTATATACCAATAAAGGAACCTATAGGGCACTACTCAATAATGCGCGACTATATAGATAGGCAGGGCAGTTATCGCCGCCCAGGATTGGTCATGTTAGCCGGCCAGATGTTCGGGGCAAAGATCAAAGACCTCATCCTTCCAGCTGCAGCCCAGCAATTGTCTGAAGACTGGATACTGCTGCAGGACGATGCTGAAGACGATTCTGATTTGAGAAGAGGTAAGCCTGCGGCGCAGAAGCTTTACGGGTGGGTGCATACCATGGACGCAAGCGACCTGGGTCATATGTCCATGTGGAAGATGCTTAAGGATTACATAAAACAGGTAGGCATAGAGAACGGCAATAAGGTATATGACAAGTTTTACGACATGCTCGAGTACACCGTAAGCGGTCAATATATCGAGAATAAGTTCATACACGATACAAAAGATTTGAAATCCGCTTCTGAAGACTTATATTTCAGAATAGCAGATAGCAAAACATGCTATTATACCGTATACGGGCCGCTGCAAATAGGTGCTTTGGTAGCTAACCAATCCGATGAAATACTTGAAATACTCAAAAAAGTGGGTACACACGCAGGCATAGCATTCCAGATAACCGACGACATACTTGACATGACTGCTGACGAAAAGGTATTTGGGAAAAAGAACTTCGGTGACCTGTATGAGGGTAAGCTTACGCTGATTATATATCATGCATACCAGAGCGCTACTTCTGAGGAAAAGAACAAGATGGACGAAATTTACAGAAAAGAAAGGTCCCAAAAAACCGCAGACGAGATAAAGTTTCTGCGCGACATAATTGCAAAATACGATGGAATAGGGTATGCAAAAAGCATTGCCGAGAAGCATGGAAAGCTTGCCAAACAGATAACTGAAGAGAACATGGACAAGCTTCCTCAGAACGAATATACTCCTATAACCATATCCGCATTAGAAGAGCTTTATCAAAGGAAAAAGTAAAAACTAATACATGTAGGGTTATCTGCCTATGGCATAAGTATATATATCTAATTGTAGATATCTATAATCAGATATCTATTATTAGATGTGATAAATATGGACAACATAGAAGAAGAGAAGGATGAAGGGATTGAATCCCAGGAAGAAGGCGGTGCAATGCGCAATCATGGAATGGGTATGCGTGGAGGCAAAAGAAATTGCATGAAAGGAATGCAAGGCATGCACCACATGCATATGATGCAGCACATGGGCAGAGGTTTCATAGGCCTAAAATACATGATACTCAGATTTGCGAAAGATGGCGAAATAAGCGGATCGCAAATAATTGAAAGCGTGAATGAAATGACTATGGGCCATAGAAGGCCGTCCCCTGGTAACGTATATCCTGCGCTGAAAGATCTTGAAAGCGAGGGCTATCTAAAGATGCGTGAAGAGAATCATGTGAAGTATTACAAGATAACCGATAAAGGCCAAAAAGTCATCGAGAATATTTCTATGCCCATGTTCGGCATGGCCGGAAAGCGCCAAGAACCAGATACTTCAGCATATCTGAAGAAATACAGCATAAGCTCAGAGTTAGACAAGATAAACGATGAGTTGAACTACATACTGGAAAACTCCAATAAGGTAAGCGACGATGCCGAGCTAAAGAAAAAGATCGCGCAGTTGTCTAAGAAGTTGGATCTGATAAAGGGGGATAACGCATAAATGCATCATGTGAGATAAACTGTTGATATCTATGCATTATGGCGGTATAAAGCACGGGCTGCTTAATCCAAAGAGGAAACTTTTTGAGGATCCGGAAGCGGTTATAAATTCGCTTGTAGGAGGTTCGAGGTTGGGATGCACAGCCGATTTAGGCTGTGGTCCAGGCTATTACTGCGCTCAGCTGTTGGAACGGTCCGATGAACTTTATTGCGTTGATCCGAATGCGGAATTTCTTGAAATAATAAAAGAGCGCATTAAAGACGAAAGGGTACATGTTGTAAACTCGGTCGCATCATCTACTGGCATTCCAGGAAAATCAATAGATACAGTGGTGATGGCCAATTCATTCCACGATATGGATTTCAAAGACGAAGTAGTCGCAGAAATAAAAAAAATACTGAAAGACGGTGGAAGACTGCTTATAATCGATTGGAAGAAGGAAGAATCGGATTTCGGGCCGCCGTTCGATATACGCATGTCAAAAGAGAAATACCTGGAATTCTTCAAGGATTTTAAATTGTTAAAATCAGAAGAATTCAAATATCACATTGCAATGCTCCTGATAAAATGAATTCATTTCATTTTTGTAATTCCAAGTATCAAAAGGCATAAATATTCATATGATAAAATATTCATATGACAAATACTTCATACAATCTAGTTAACGACAATACGATAAGACTATTTTTTGACGCATTTGGGAACATGAAGCGCTTCAAGATCCTGGCAATCCTGAAGAACGATCCCATGAGCGTATCCAGATTGCAGAGGGTTATGAATTGCGAGCAATCTGACGTATCGCATAACCTCCAATGCCTGCTCAATTGCGGCTTCGTGAACAAGAAGATAAACGGGAAGGAGCGCATATATTATGTGAACGAAGAGGCAAAGCCGATTATCAATGCAGTCTACAAGCATATAAACAAGTACGAAAAATACTTGATTTCCTGCAATATAATGGCTAATCCAGCAATATCAATGAAGAACAGGTGATTGTAATATGGAAGAAGTTGATTATGTAATAATTGGGCATGGCGCAGCGGCATTCGCTGCTGCAATAAAAGCTGATTCGCTCGGGATAGACACCATAATGATTGGAAAGAACGCTACGAACGGGGCATTAATCGGAGGGACATGCGTCAACGTTGGATGCGTGCCGAGCAAAAGGCTCATAACGCTGGGCGAATTTGTAGACGATATCCGGAAGACCAGATATGCTGGGATAAATGCCTCAATAAATTCCATCGACTTCAAAAAGATAATGGCACAAAAAGATGCCATTGTCGAAGGTTTCAGAGATAAGAAGTATTCAAGCGTCCTGAAAAGCTTAAAGCACGTGTCGTACATAAATGAATTTGGAGCGTTCAAGGACAAAAATACCATCATTGCCGGGCAAAAGGAGATTCATGCAAAAAACATACTTGTGGCTACCGGGGCTAGGCCTTACGTGCCAAAAGTGCAAGGCATAGAAACCACCAGTTACCTAACAAATGAAGAAGCGCTTTCAATAAAAGAGCTTCCGAAATCAATGATTGTCGTAGGAGGAAGGGCATTGGGGCTGGAATTCGCGCAGATGTTTGCGCATTTCGGTGTAAAGGTTACCATCTTGCAGAGAAGCAAGACCATAATACCTGATTGGGAGCCTGAAGTTGTGAACTTTCTATCTGGATACCTAGAAGAGGATGGGATAGAGATAAACACAGGTGTAGATTTAAAGGAGATTGGCATAAAAGGAACGCAGAAATACATAAAGGGGCGAATGGAAGGCGTAGACAAGACGTTTGCAGCAGACGAGATACTTTTTGCCACAGGCAGGATTCCAAACATAGAAAAGCTTAATCTTAACGAGGCAGGCGTGTCCTTAAACAAGCAGGGATTCATAGGAGTCGACGGTATGCTTAAAACAAGCGTCCCAGGCATATATGCAGCAGGGGACGTTACTGGTGAACCTATGCTCGAAACGGTGGCTGCAAAAGAAGGCAATGTGGCTACACAGAACGCGTTCACAAAGGACATCAAGAAAATAAACTTCGCCGAAATACCTAGTGCAATATTTACAATGCCGGAAGCTGCGAAAGTGGGCTTTACGGATGTAGAAGCACATGGCAAAGGAATCAAGTGCAGTTGCGGTGCAATCCCTCTATCATTAGTTCCGAAGGCAGGCATAATAGGGGACGAACGCGGACTAATAAAGATAGTGATAGACTACAAAACAAAGAGGATAGTGGGAACCAGCATACTTTCGAGGAACGCAGCGGATCTCATAATGGAAGCCACATTGGCAGTTAAATTCAAGCTTACTATAGACGACATCATAGACACTGTCCACGTATTCCCGACATTAAGCGAAGCAATGAAGCTCGCATCGCAGAACTTCTATCAAGATGTAAGCAAATTGAGCTGCTGCACCGTGTGATGATATCAATGGCATTTATCGGATCATTGAAGGAGGTTTTCGGAAACGGCAGATATGCATTGCTTGTGGTGTTGCTTTCAGTCGCCATAATCATCGCCTATCTCTACATGCTGAACCTGTTTCATGAAAGTTTCATCCTTTTCGGATCGCTTTTCATCGGCGGTTTGGTAGAAATAATCGGCATAATATTTTTGGGAGTCATGTTTGCGATGTCGGCATCAATGTACATATATATAGCAAAAAGGGATGCGGCAATGGCAAAGGGTAGGACCAAAAGCGCTACGTTTTTTGGGCTGATACTCGGCACATCAAGCCAACTGCTCTGCTGCACCCCAATAGTGCCGTTCGCGCTGTCAGCTTTCGGCGCATCTACTCCTGTATTGTTTGGCTTGACCGGCAAGATACAGGGCTTCTTTGCAAATACGTGGATTATTTTTATAATTGTGTCGCTGTCCATAATGGCGATAAGCCTGTACAACATATCTGGGAAAGTCTGGAAGTCGTGCTG
The DNA here is from genome assembly GCA_021792395.1 of Microcaldota archaeon. Lineage (GTDB taxonomy): Archaea > Micrarchaeota > Micrarchaeia > Micrarchaeales > Micrarchaeaceae > JAMCYW01. The sequence goes on along the minus strand of JAJYUR010000005.1, from coordinate 43,475 downwards.
CATTAATAAAATAGGCGTTAAGAGATGAAAAAGAAATATTTGTATTCAATCATTGCGCTTGCCGTAATACTCATATTAGTGGCAGCATATTGGTATAATTCAATTCAGACAAGTGCGTCTCAAGCGTCGTCTGGAATATTAAATGCAGGTTCAGAGGCGCCAAATGCAAATTTTACGCTTCCAAGCGGGGCGCTACGGGAAGTTTCAAATTATAACGGCAAGCCATTGCTTGTGTACTTTGTAGCTACTTGGTGCAGTTCATGCGTAGCAGGAACTCAGGCTATAGCCAGGAACATGAGCTTCTTTTCCAATAAAAATATAACCGTACTAGAATTGGAGCTATACAACAATCTTGGATATTCTGGCCCGCCAATAAACGACTTTGTAAATACGAGTTCAGCAAATGCATCGGATAGCAGCAGGATCATATCGGCGTATGCGAGCTACAGAATGAGTGAGCTTTACGATTCAAAGGCATATCTGGACCTATATTACCTGATAAATAAAAATGGTCAGGTAGTTTATGTAAGCGGTTCGCCATCCATTACAATGCCGCAGCTCAAATCAGAAGTGGACAGCCTGGCATAGGCGCAGTTCTATGCGATGCTAGAAGGTTATTACTGCATAGCCTTCATCTATGCTTTTTGTTATATATTCCCCTGCCCTTACCAATTCTGCAGTGCCTTTCAATTTGGCATCTATGTTCTGCATCTGCGCAACTGCTATGCATGCCTTCGGGCGATCGGAATCAGGAAAATCTGCCTTTATGGCATTTTTCATGTCTTCATTTTCTGCAAGCACCCCTTCACTCGGTCCGAAGAAAAGTATCCTGATGTCGTGCCCTGCTGCCTTTTGCCTTTTGCTAAAATTCAGCGCCATGTTTATTTTTTCAGTTTCTCTGCTAGTTACAAGAGATAATATCTTTGTCATAATAATACTTAAATCATGAACATATTTATAAATTTTTACCATACATCTTAACACAGGTAATTTTTCACCCGTAATTAACGGGCCCATAACTCAGTTTGGCTAGAGTGGAAGGCTTTTAACCTTTAAGTCGTGGGTTCAAATCCCACTGGGCCCGCTAAAATAAAAAATAGGCAATCCATGACAAGCATTTTCGCATCTGCAGATTTCACAATTTTCTCCACACTAATTATATTTATCCTTAGTTTCGGGCTTGCGCTTCTGATATCAAAGAAATATCGCGCAAAAAAGCAAGAGCCCTACCTTTATTGGTCCATAGGCATATGGCTCTTCGCCCTCGGAGTATTTCTTGAGGTGCTTTTTGCAGTTGGGGTCACTTACCAGTTACTGATAATTGCATATCTTTTTACGGTATCCTTGATAGTGAATTTTCTTGCATTCGGCTCGGTAAAACTCATTAAAGGCAAGATATACGGGAGGGCATACGCAATATATTCTATAGCTACTGAAGCTATTCTTGCGTACTTCCTTGCAGCCACCAGGATAGGCAACATAATAATAAATCACATAGTATACGGGATTCTGCCTTTAAACGTGGTAACTGCATCTAGTCTAGTCACCTTCCCTGCTGCCATCCTGCTTATAGCAATAGCAATAAAATCGTATGCAAAGGGCAAAAGCAAGAAGATGCTTAGCATAATAATCGGCGTTATAATAGTAAGCATAGCCGGAACTCTATACATCGTGCAGGTGCCTGCATTCCTGTATTACTCGGAATTCGTAGGCATATTGCTTTTATGGTATGGTCTAATATAAAACCTGGAATGCAACAACCCATATGCGCATAAAAAGCTAAAATATAAACACATTTCTATTTTTAGAAAGGCGTATAAGCATGCATTTCCAAAATTAAATGATGATAGAATGGCTAAAGAATTTGCATGCAAGAGGATAGGTTTGGAATGTGGCTTTACAGCTACAGCAGACTCTGAAACAGAATTAATGAAGAAAGTGGCAGAGCACGCCAAGTCAGCCCACCACATGGACCATATTGATAGTGCGACTATGGAAAAGATAAAGAAAGCAATAAGGGATATAAAGTAAGCGCACTGCAATCAGCCAACACTGTAAGGGTGTGTATTTATAAGGGCTCTGCCCTTATGATTATAGAAGTGATAAAATGGGATTATTCATAGATCCATTGACTATAATGCTGTTTAGTCTTGGCATTAGCGTACTAATGCTTGCAATATATGTATACAGGACGGCATCGGGAAAGAAAAATGCAAGCGCATTGGCAATACCAATAATTGGTTTCGGCTTTTTCAATGCGGCGAGCAGCTTTTTGGTGTCGTTTACCTGGCCGCTTCCTGGTTCCTTTAATATGCTTTTCGGAGATCCATTGCTTATGCTTGGCATATTGATGGTCATTGGGGGATATATGCTCCTAAAAAACATCGACATAAAAATATTGTCAGTAATAGGATTTTTCTTAGGCATATACATCCTTGTTGGTTCAATAGGCATAGTTTCATACGGGCTTGAAACGGGCATAGACCTGCTTTCTGCAATGGGTTTGTATATATTTGCAGGTTTGGCCGGTGTATTTTCGCCTATAATCTACATGAATCCGAAAGGGTCAGGCAGATACGCATTCTACTTCCTTGTATTCCTTCTTGTAATGACTGCATTAATTGCGTTATTCATAGGGTACAACGGCTTCTATGAGCATCTTCAGGCATTTGGGAAATATTTCCCTGCCTGACTGCCCATATTTTTTATTTTATGCCCATTCGGCAGTTCATTTATTTCGGAGCGTGAAATAAAATGAAAACATTTAAAAGCTTATAATCTCATATATGAAAGCCGCGAGGCTTGTTTTTGGCATCCAAATGCAATGGCAAAGGATATATTACTTTGTATGTTAATATCTCTACGAATGCCAGGGTGGCAGAATCTGGTAACGCGTACGCCTGGAAATTTATACTTGCAAGCGTATGGCTCTCACGGGCCTTCTGGGTTCAAAAGCCAAAGCTGAATATCCCAGCCCTGGCGTTTCGGTGTTATGATGGCAGAAGAAAAAAGACATTTCAAAAATGAAGATAAAAGGGCGACATCCATAATAAGGATTGCCGGCCGAGACATAGACGGCAAGCTAAAGATAGAGGACGCCCTGAGGAGAATCAAGGGCATAGGTTCGGCAATGGCGCATGCCATGGCATTTACTGCAGACAAAAAGCTGAGCATACCTCCAACATCCGAAATAGGTGCGCTCAACGAGAAGCAGATAGCGCAGATCGAAGGCCTAATAAAGGAACCTTCGAAATATGCGATACCTCAATTCATGCTCAACAGGAGGAAGGATTTCGAGACCGGCAAAGATGCGCATGTAGTTGGAAACGATCTTATATTTTCGGTCCGTCAGGACATAACTAGGGGCGCCTCGTTGAGGACGCTCGTAGGGTCAAGGCACCAGCACGGGCAGAAGGTGCGCGGCCAGCATACAAGGTCAACGGGCAGGACCGGTGCGACCGTCGGTGTCATGAAGAAAGCTGCAAAAGCAGGAGCCGCTCCAAAGGCGGAGGATAAGAAAAAGTGATTGAATGGGAGCGCCGAAGAGAAACAAGCCGAAGTTCGAAAAGCCTAAGAATATATGGAATCTGGCAAGAATAAATGCCGACAATGAACTGCTCAAGGAATACGGCTTAAAGAACATGAAGGAGCTGTGGAAGGTGCAGTCGGATTTGAGCAAGCTCAGGAACAATGTAAGGCTTCTGCTTTCCGGTACGGGCTCAGATAGCGTTGCAAACAGCATAATAACGAGGCTAGTCAAACTCGGTGTCATACCTGCTGATTCTACACTTGAGAAACTGCTCGATCTGAATGAAAGCGCTTTCCTGTCAAGACGTTTGCAGTCCGTAGTGTTCAAGAAGGGGTTGGCACGCAGCATAAAGCAGGCAAGGCAATTGGTAGTTCATGGTTTCATTTCAATAAATGGGAAAAAGGTCAACAAACCGGGGTACATGGTAAAAGCAGAGGAGGAGCTTAAGATAGGTTATTACAAGCCAATAGAAGTAACGCCGGTATTGAAGCCCTCAGAAGGAACAAGCCCTGCTGCCGGTGCAAAACCTGTTGAAGAAGCAGAACAGCAGTCCGCAGCAGAGTCTGCAGGAGCTACAGCCTGATGGTGTTTTAAATGGCAAAGAAAGAATCCAATAAAAAAGCAGTGGCTGCAGAGGCGCCAGCCCAAAAAAAGAAAAAGGACGTAGTCTCATATGAAGCCAAAGCTATGGAGGAGGCGAAGGCCAAGCCAAGACCTGAAAGATGGGCTGTTGCGCACGTATACTCATCCAAGAATGACACAATAATAACACTTACCGACATATCCGGCAGTGAAACCATTGCCGTAGGGAGCGGTGGCATGATGGTCAATGCCGATTCCCAGGAAGGATCGCCTTATGCTGCAATGCAGGCAGCATACAAAGTCGCATCTGAAGCGAAGGATAAAGGCATAACCAACATCAACATAGAGATAAGGGCTCCCGGAGGACATAACTCCAAGACACCAGGCCCCGGCGCTCAGGCAGTAGTCAGAGTATTGGCAAGGAGCGGATTGAGAGTAAACAAGATAGAAGACGTAACTCCAATACCTACAGATACTACACGAAGGCCAGGAGGAAAGAGGGGAAGAAGAGTATAACATTTCTCTTCTTCATTTATTTTTCTTCTATTTTTCTATTTCTATTTTTTATTGTTTAAAACGAGGATACTCCATCCAAAATAATAAAATAAAAAATAAGATTGCGGAGAAGGCCATTTTCTCGTCCGCTACGGGAAGGTCGTCCCTCCCTAAATACATAATGTATAAAGTGATCAGGACACAGAGTCTTTCAAATCCTTTATTGCGCGCTCTTTTCCTTCGAAGCGCTCGAATTTCATGAATTTGCCCTTCTCCAATTCCTTGTAGTGCTCAAAGAAGTGCTTTATCTTGTTCTTGAGGAATTCAGGGACGTCATCTATGTCATTGAATTGAGCTGAAGACGGATCTACCTTTTCAACAGGCACTGCTATGACCTTATTGTCCGAGCCCTCTTCATCAGACATTATGGCTATGCCTATAGGCTTGCATTTTATGACCATGCCGCTGCCTATCGGTGTCTGGGTTACAACCAAAACATCGAGCGGATCGCCATCCTTTGCCTTTGTCTTCAATACAAATCCATAATTTGTTGGATAATTCATCGAAGTGAATAGAAACCTGTCGACGACAATGGTCTCTAGGTCTTCCTTGTATTCATATTTTATATTACTGCCCTGAGGAATTTCTATCATAGAATAGAATGTATTTGGATAGTCTTCTGTCTGTTTTTCAAAGTTCATTCAAACACCTTTGAAAAGGATAATAGTCTTGAGGATTAATGCAGATACCGATTTGCGTACCTTTGCACACTAATATTCGAGGTGATCTATCCGCAGGTTCCCCTACGGATACCTTGTTATACCTTAGCCCTCCTCGCGAAACCTTAGTTCGAAAACGCTTAAAGCGCTGCCTCACTAAGACCTCACTTGGGTGACTTGGTAGGCGGTGTGTGCAAGGAGCAGGGACAGATTCACCGCCCGATAGTGACAGGCGATTACTAGGGATTCCAGCTTCATGAGGGCGAGTTTCAGCCCTCAATCCGAACCTAGGCTGGTTTTAGGGGATTGGCTTTGCTTTTCAGCATTGCATCCCATTGTACCAACCTTTGTATGCCGCGTGTAGCCCAGAAGATTCGGAGCATACTGACGTATCGTCGCCTTCTCCTTCCTCCTCTTTAAACAGAGGCGGTCTAAACAGAGTGCTTGGCTTATCTCTAAACCAGTGGCAACTGTTCATGAAGGTCTCGCTCGTTTCCGGGTTAGTGAATAATACTCGCAATTTTTAGGCTATACTCTCGTATAAGCGTAACAAAAGCGTTCTGGTTTATCAAATGCGCCTTCTTACCAATTTCCGTATGGATACCAAACCTTTCAAGAATCATAGCATCACCTTTATCAAGGTCCCTGATGTATGCGCCCTTCCTGTCTACGCCTCCGTTGCAGTCAAAGATCGCAGCGAAGTAGTTTCCTGAATAAGCATTCTTGTATTTGAATATGTGCTCCTTTCTGTCAAGGGCTCTGTCAAAATTCTTTTTAAGTTTGGAATGGTAAAAGAAGGCTGTAGTCAATTCTCCATCGCTTTCCATCAATATCCTGTTTGGTTCCTCTTTGAAGTCTTCCAAAGCAAGCTTGCTGAACTTAGCTATAAGCTCGTTGTCACTAGACGTTACTGATATTCTATCTTTATTGCTGCATTCGTATATGCCAAGCATATAACAGATGTTTTCTGTAAGTTTAAGCCTTTGTGTCATTGTATCACTCACCAACTTACCGGACTTAACCGGACAGTTCACACCACGAGCTGGCGGTCGCCATGCACTACCTCTCGGCTCGTCAGGTAAGATCTTTAGTCTGACCTTCACTCTGCCGTCGCTCCTGGTAATATTTCCGACGTTGGATTCAATTAAACCGCAGCATCCACCCCTTGTGTGCTCCCCCGCCAATTGCTTTAAGTATGTTGCAGCAAAGTTTTATATACTCTGCTAATTCAACCTTGCGGCCGTACTCCCCAGGCGGCAGACTTAACACTTACGCTACGGTACTGCAAGCATTCATGACGCTTGCAACACCAGAGTCTGCATAATTTACTGCTAGGGCTACTCGGGTATCTGATCCGATTCGTTCTCCTAGCCTTCGCTCCTCACTGTCGGATGCGTTCTGGTTAGGCGCCTTCGCCACCGTTAGTCCTTATAGGATTACAGGATTTTACCCCTCCCCTATAAGTACTCCTAACCTCTCCCGCTCCCTAGCCAGTAGGTATCTCACGCACGCATTGACGTTGAGCGCCAATATTTCACGTAAGACGGTACTGGCCAGCTACGAGCGCTTTAAGCCCAATAATCGTGGACACCACTTGTGCTGCCGGTATTACCGTGGCGGCTGCCACCGGTCTTGCCCAGCACTTATTCGCCAAGCTTGCTGTACTTGGCAAAAGGTTTACTAAGTAAACCACTCAGATTCCCCCCATCACGCTTACGCGCATTGTGGAGTTTGCGCGCCTGCTGCACGCCGTAGCGCTAGGGCCCTTGTCTCAGTGCCCTTCTCGGGGCTTATGCTCCCACATCCCCTACGGGTTATCGGTATGGTGGGCCGTTACCCCGCCATCTGCCTGATCCGCCGCAATCCCATCGCAAAGTGAAAACGCTGCATTTTACGTCTCTTTCAGTTAGAACTCCTTCCAGATGCTCTAGCCTATGGGGTATTAGCCTCAGTTTCCCAAGGGTATCCTCCTCTATGCGGTAGGTTGATTACGTGTTACTGAGCCGTACGCCGCCCAACGAAGCCGTTGAGCAGACTTGCATGGCTGTCGAAATCTGATAGCAGTGTCCTCCAGCAGCATCGACTGGAATCTAACACGGCCTTAATTTTGCAATTGTCGGTATCGTATTGCACTCCTCAAGACTACATCCAATTCCAAGCAGGAATTTTCACAATAAAGTGTGATATAACACACTAAGCACTTCAAACAACAACATGCTCAGAAAACAAATAAGCAATATCATTTTCACAATAAGGTATTTATTCCTATCGTTATTCTTGGAACAAAAAACTGCATGCATATATTTTAGTTTTTTTCATACAAGTTATGTTGTGGTTGTATGCGGGCTTTAGATAGCATAACGGATAATATCAATTCTTACCGAGAAAACATGATCAAATCGATGTCAGAAATGATTGCGATACCTTCAATATCTCCATCCAGCGGCGGCGAGGGAGAGGCAAAAAGGGCAGACATGCTCGGGTCGCTTTTGGAACGCTTCGGAATGCAAGTGAAAAGATACGATTACAAGGACGGTAATTTTACGAGGTCAAACCTTATATCAAAATACGGGAATAGGGATTCCACCATCTGGATACTTTCCCATATCGATACGGTATCTCCTGGCGATCTGTCCCTTTGGGAGCGCGATCCGTTTAAGGCGTACATCGATGGGGATAAAATATACGGGCGTGGAACAATAGATAACGGCCAATCCGCGATAGCCAGCATATACGCGCTGAAAGCCCTGATGGATTCCAAAGCTAATCTGAAATACAACTTCGGCCTGGCACTGGTGGCAGACGAAGAAGTGGGGAGCACATACGGCGTGCAGGCATTGATGAAAGAGGGCATATTCGGAAGCAGGGACATGGTCATAGTGCCCGATTGGGGGACTTCTGACGGTAGTAGCATAGAAATAGCCGAGAAGGGCATACTGTGGCTGAAAATAAGCGTAAAAGGAAAGCAAGTCCATGCAAGTACCCCAGATATTGGCATTAATGCATATAGAGCATTAGTCAAATTCCTAAACGAGGCAGATATAAAGCTGCATGAAAAGTATGCTGCTGAAAATACGCTATTCGATCCCAAAATTTCAACGTTTGAAATGACAAAGCACGAAAAGAACGTCGACAGCACAAACATAATTCCCGGGCTTGAAGTATCATATATGGACTGCAGGATTCTTCCAGAATACAAAATAGACGACATATTGGGATATCTTAAAGACATAGCAAATCGAGTATCTAAAGATACTGGAGCTGAGATAAAGCTGGAGATATTCAATAGGGAGGATCCGGCTGCACCTACTGCTAGAGATTCAGAGGTAGTGGTGCTGCTCTCACAGAAGATAAAGGAATTAAGAGGCATTGAGCCGAAATTCGCAGGCATCGGGGGTGGTACAGTGGCTAAATACTTCAGAGACATTGGCATGCCTGTAGCCGTGTGGAGCACGTGCGACGATATAGCACATGTGCCAAACGAGTATTGCAAGATAAGCAATATGGTGGGCGACGCAAAGGTTTTTGCATCGCTATTCCTATAGGTCAAACCGCAACTTCATATCCTGCCTTTTGATTCTCCGGCAGCTGCTGCCCTTGCTATTATGTGCGATGCCCTTACGGCCTCAAAAAGCATCGGGGCTATATTTTTTGCATCGTCAATAGAACTTCCTTGCACATAAAATGCTCCTAATCTTCTGGGGTTGTTTTTAGAGAAGTCTTTTATTATTTTTACCTGCGCTCCGCTCTCTAACCCATTTGCAGCAGAAAATTTTTCAAGTGCGTGGACAAGCTTCGCAACTCGTGGCTTCTTCCTAGTTATTACAAATACCCTAATGCCTAATTTGTCCTCCAGCTTTTTAACATCAATGATATTCAAGCCAGCTATGGCTATGCCATTCAATGCTATCGCTTTTATCTGGGCTTTAAATCGGGATCTGGATATCATGTGCAGTATCTTCCGCGTACCATCGCATCCGTTTACATCTACGCGGGTAGAAAGCGCGCCCTCTATTATGCCGCTCCTTATTATTATGCCGAAGACGACAGTGCTCTTTCTGCCTATCGGTCCGCTTGCTATGCCTATGGTGCGTATGCCCTCCTTCATAAAATCAGGTTGGATTGCTTATATAAAATCCATAGAAGCATAAGCATAAAGAAAATCAAGATACGTCTATGTTCATCTCTTTGTAGCCTATGTTTATAAGAGCCTTCTTTACCTTGTCCTTGTGTGCGCCCTGAAGCTCTATAACCTCGTCCTTATGTGTGCCTCCGCATGCCAGGGTGCGCTTAAGGTCCTTTGTTATATTCTCTATATCATCGGGAGTTATGCCTTCAACTATAGTGACTATCTTGTTGAACTTGGCCTTCTTCGTATAAACCTTTATCCTGCCCTCCGTTTCTTTGTCTAAAACATCACAAACGCATATTTCTTTAGGAAGCCCGCATTTTGGGCAAATTTCTGTCATTTACCCAATGCACCCCTTTCATTAAGGATAGTGTTTATCCTAGCTATGGTCCTCCTTATATCCTTGGTCTTGACTACTTTGCTGGCAACTCCAGTTGACGCGACCTTTCTTTTCTCTATGGCTAGCTCTATCCTTAACTCGTCAAGTTTTGACTTCAGGTTATCGCTTGTCAATGCTCGCATGTCTTTTGCGTTAATAATAAGCACCTCAACTATATTCTTAACTTAAAGATATAAAAACATTATCCTAACGGAATTTTAC
>JAJYUR010000005.1:0-33320 GCA_021792395.1 Microcaldota archaeon | reverse complement strand
TAACTCGTCAAGTTTTGACTTCAGGTTATCGCTTGTCAATGCTCGCATGTCTTTTGCGTTAATAATAAGCACCTCAACTATATTCTTAACTTAAAGATATAAAAACATTATCCTAACGGAATTTTACGGCATTGACAATGCAAGACCTAAGCGCCCTGCTCGAAAAATGCACCATAATCGTAAACTATCTGACATTTACTGCGTTATCGAAATATCCCTGCAAATATTAAATACTTTTAACCTGATTTGAAATAGATTCAATGGAACTAATAAAATCAAAGTTTGGTTTTAAAGAAACAATGGATGCATTGGAAGATGCCGTAAAGGCTAACGGTCTTGGGATAGTCTCAAAAATAGACGCACAGGCAAACCTGAAGAAAATAGGCATGGACATACGTGGCAACGCAATACTTGAAGTATTTTCTCCAAAGTATGCAAAAATGCTTTTCAATGCGAATATAAAGGCAGGGATAGAGCCGCCTTTAAGGATATACATATTCGATGATAACGATGGGACGCATGTTGAATATTATAAGCCTTCAGAAATATTTTCCAAGTGGAACATAAACGTACTAAACGAACTTGACAGCATATTCAATAAAATAATGGGTGTCATTAGGGTGACCGATTAAGGCAGGCATTATTTTGCAGCAACGCATATGCAATAGATGGCAGCATCGCAATTTGGTTTGCCATGCATGCAAACCTTTTTAAATTTTCATTATATAAATAATCTACTGCTTTTCCCGCAGTTACTGCAGCATTGCAGGAGGGATTATTATGGAAGAAGAGTCTTTAAGCAAATTGAAAACCTTTATCGAAGAAAATAAAGGAAAGAGAAAGTTCACCCAGAGCGTAGAGCTTGCCGTGAATTTCAAGGGCATAGATTTTACAAAGCAGGATAACAGATTAAATCTTGAGGTAAAATTACCACATGGAAAAGGAAGGGACAGCAAGGCCATAGTGTTTGCAGACGATACAAAACTGGCTGAAAAGGCCACTGCTGCCGGTGCAAGGGTTATACCAAGTTCGCAGCTGCAATCGTTGAGCTCAAATAAGGCGCAGATGGCAGACCTGCTGAACTACGAACTCGTGGCGCAGCCCAGCATGATGCCCCAAATAGCTAAATCGTTGGGACAGTTCCTCGGTCCGAAGAACAAGATACCAAGGCCTTTAATAGGCGAAGACGTATCTGCAGTGATAAGCAACATAAGCAAATCAATATACTTAAGGAGCAAAGGCAAATATCTTCCTACGATACACTGCCTGGTCGGCACAGAAGGCATGAAGCCGGAAGACATTTCATCGAATATAGATGAGGTAATAAATGCTCTGGCGAAGAAGGTAGGAAAGGCAAATATAAAATCTGCGTATGTAAAGCTCACGATGAGCAAACCATTGCGCATAGTCTGAAGGTGTTTTTATGCTTACAAAAGAACAGAAAATCAAATTCGTTGATGAGGGGAAGAAGGCGCTTGATGCCTATAAGGTTATAGGCGTAGTCGAACTTGACCACATACCTGACAGGCTGTTGCAGTCGTCTAGGAACTCGATGAGGGAGAAGGTCAGGTTTATGACGGGAAGGAAAAATTTTATGGAAATGATATTGGAAAGCAGCGAAAGGACAAAGCCGTTGGTCAAAGAACTCAAAGGCACATCTGCAATATTGCTTAGCAATGAGGACCCGTTCGAGCTGAATAAGTTATTCAAGTCGAAATCGCTTAAGCTAGCTGCAAAGCCAAAGCAGATAGCGCCGGAAGATATAGTGATAAGCGCAGGAGAGACATCGCTTCAGCCCGGGCAGGCAGTAACAGAGCTAAAGAGTGCAGGGATAGATGTAAAGATGGATAAAGGTAAGGTGCTTATAGCCAAGGACAAGGTGCTGGTGGCAAAAGGCAGCCAGATAAGCTTGTCGATAGCAAAGGCGCTTCATACGCTCGAAGTAATGCCGTTCACTGCATATATAGCTCCGAAAGCTTTGCTTTCAGGGGGCTTGATCTTCAGGCAGGACGCATTGAGCATGAATGCGGAGCAACTGTCGAAAGACATTGCGCATGCATTTGCAGAGGCGCTTGAATTGAGCTTCAAGGCAAAAATAGTTAACAAGTATACAATAAAGAAATTAGTTACAGACGCATACCTGAGTGCATTGCACGTAGGGGTAGAGGCAAAGCTTTACGATTCAGGCATAATCGACAAGCTCCTTGCCAACGCGGTGCTTCAAGCGTCAACAATAAATAACATTGTGCCTGAATAAGTCTATTGAATAAATGATACTAATGTAGGTGAAAAACATGGAATATGTATATGCAGCATTGCTTATTGATGCAGCAGGAAAACCTGTAACAGAGCAAGAACTGATGGACGTAGTGAAAGCAGCGGGCTTTACCCCAGATGAAGCTAGGGCCAAAGCAGTAGTGGCATCCTTGAAGGATGTAGACATAAAGGACATAATAAAGAACGCGCAGAACATGCAGGTACAAGCTGCAGCTGCTCCGGCACATCATGCTGAAGCCGCGCCGAAGAAGGAAGCAAAGGAAGAAAAGAAAAATGAAGAAGAAGCAGCGGGAGGACTGGCGAGCCTTTTCGGTTAAATCGCCTAGAGGTGCATTAAATGCACCTTTTAGCTTTTTATCAGGTATGAGGATTCGCGCAGCCATTTTTTCTTTTTCTTATAATCAGGGATCACATTAGCTACTGCTTTCCAAAATCTTTTTGAGTGGGACTTTATCTTCGTATGGCATAATTCATGGACTATTACATAATCCATTATTTCAGGAGGGGAATACAGCAGTTTGAAGTTCAAGGTTATCACGTTTTCAGGCGAGCACGATCCCCATACCCGTTTGCTATTGTTGATGCGCGTGCCTTTCAGTATGGAATTGAAATGCGCGTCATTCAAAGCAGTTATTCTTGCATCTACGAGCGGAAGGACAGCCATGCTTATGCCTTTTACCGCAAGTTTTGATACCATATCCCTTTCAGTATGCGCTTCCATGTTTTGCGGTATCTTTATCGCCAATCTGTTGCCATCCACCTTTACAGATCCATTTTTTGCTTTTTTGGGCTCTACCTTTATTAAAAATTCGCGCCCCAGTGCGCGCGTAACCTGCCCATCGCAGAATTCCAGCCTATTTTCAAGGAACCTTCCTGGGTTCCTTTGCAGCGCCTTTACAATTCGCTTATATAGCCCGTTTGCAGTCTTTTCGGAAGTCACGGCATCCATCATATAAGGTATTTTTATTACTATGCAATCCCCATCAACCTTGGCATACGAGTTCCTCAGTTTTGCCCTTATGAGCCTAACGCCAAAATTCCTCCCATTTATCTCCACTGACTGCTTGCCTTCCATAAACCATTATTTGCCCAAATAAGTATAAATGGCATTGGAACGGCATGGGATTTTTGCATGCCCTTTTTGCAGATGCCTGGAAAGGCTTAAAAAGGTGCAAAACAAAAACAATTATATTCCTTAATGTTGATTAATCCTTAATATTTCTCTTTATAAAGAGTTGAGATAATGAGCGAAGATGAAAAATTGTTGTTAATGCCTGGAGACCGGCTGTCTACAGAGGAAGAATATTTGCCTGCCGGCAACGCATTCGCAGAAGAAGGGATAGTGTACTCATCAGGAATAGGCGTAAAGGAAATAGCTGAGGGCAAGATCGCCGTTAGGGTAGTAGGACGCAAGATAAAAAAATTGAAGAAGGGTATGTACGCCATAGGTTCAGTAGTGGGCGATTTGAAGAGCGTCATATTCCTAAAGCTTGACGACTTGGAATTCGATGATAAGGAATTCTTCGCTCCAAAGGATGGAAAAATCGTGCTTCCAAGAAGGGGCCCAAGGCCGCCGCGAAATGACGAGATAATGAAGCCGTGCAAGCTCGGCGACATAGTCCTAGCAAAGATCCTTTTCAATGATCCAGACGTATATACCATGGGCATAATGGAGGATATCGCCGGCGTAGTATATTCAAATTGCGAGGTATGCAACAATCCGCTGTCATTGGGAAGTAAAAGGAATGTGCTCCAATGCAAAGAATGCAAGCATACCGAATTTAGAAAGGTAAGCTCAGCATATGGCGATTTCAACAAAATAAAAGGGATATTGGAAGAAAATACTAAGATTTGAGTGAGAAGATGGAACTACAAATAATAAAGAATGAAAACAAGGAACTTATGATAGAATTCCAGTCTGGCGACCTCACAATGCCTGATCTAATTGCGAGCGAGCTTCTGAACAACCCGGATGTGGAATTCGCAGGCGTTAAGAAAGACCATCCTGAAGTTGGTAAGCCCATACTTGTTGTAAAGACTAACAAGAAAAAGGCAATGGAAGCGGTAGAAAAGGCGCTGGAAAACATAGATGAACAATTTGCCGAAATAAAAAAGGCCTTGAATAAGAAATAGCACATTCTTTTTCTTTCGCATTCGTTTATGGGACAGCAAAAAATATAAAAATGCTCAATGCAATCCTTATGCATGGTCACTTTGGGCATAGAAAGCAGTGCGCATACATTTGGGGTAGGCATAGTTGATAATGGAAAGTTCCTATCCAACAAAAAGGACATGTATGCAATATCCGATAAAGGCATGATACCTAGGAAAGTTGCAGACCACCATTCCGATGCCTCTTACGCTGTGATAGAAGATTCCTTAACGTATGCAGGCATATCGCTGCATGATATCGATTCGATAGGATATACCAAAGGGCCTGGGATAGGGCCATGCCTCCGTGTCGGCGAACTTGCTGCCAAAACATTGGCAAACAAACTCCACATACCTATATATCCTGTCAACCATGCCATAGCGCACATAGAGGTTACAAAACATCTATCTAGATTCAAGGATCCGCTGGCATTGTATGTGAGCGGGGGCAATTCGCAGATTCTAGGTGTTGTTGCATCTCCATTCAAGCATTATACGGTATACGGAGAGACATTCGATATAGGCGTAGGGAATATGCTTGACAATTTTGCCAGAGCTGCTAATCTGAACCCCGCATGGGGCTCAAGCGTCGCAAAACTTGCAGAAGGAGGTAAATACATAAGCATGCCATATAATGTAAAGGGCATGGATTTCACGTTTACTGGATTGCTTACCAACGCTGTAAAGATGCTGGATAAGGAAAGCAGTAAAGATGTAGCATTTTCCCTGCAGGAAACCGCCTTTTCAATGCTTTCAGAGGCAACCGAAAGGGCATTGATGTTGACGTCAAAAAAGGAATTGACGGTGTGCGGAGGGGTGGCTCAAAGTGCCAGGCTTGCAGCTATGCTTAAAGGAATGACGCATATGCACAAAGCTAAATTCTATGTTGCCTCAAACGAGTATAATGCTGATAATGGTGCAATGATAGCCCTTGTCGCTGAAAAAATGCACATGTCAGGAGCTAAAATAAAGGATAAAGATTGCAACGTGCAGCAAAGATATCGTGCAGACACTGTACGTATAACGTGGTAGAATGAAGAAGATTGCAGAAGGCGCAGAGGCTGATATCTTCAAGCTAAAATTTATGGGGTTGGATGCTGTCCTGAAATACAGGCGTGCAAAGCCATATCTGGAAAAGAGCCTATACGAAAACATAAGAACTTCGCGCACAAAAAACGAGGCTAAAATGCTGTATCTTGCAGTATCTGGAGGTGCATCAGCTCCGAAGCCCATCTTTGTAAGCAGGTATGCCATATGCATGGAAGCAATAACCGGTACAAGGTTGGATCGTATATTGGCGATGCGGCATGCAGGCAGCATCAAGGCAATGCATGGGATAGGCGTTGAGCTTGCAATACTTCACTCGTCTATGATAGCCCATGGGGATTACACCCCTGCAAATATAATTGTCGATAAAAACATGAAGGTCCATGTAATAGATTTTGGGCTATCAGAATATACATTTTCACTCGAAGACAAGGCAATAGATTTGCTTCTAATGAAACGATCGCTTGTTGAAAAAGATTACCATGCATTCATCGAAAGCTATCGGCGCCATCTCAAGGGTGCCGGCAAGGTAATCGCAAAGCTTGAAGAGATAGAACAAAGGGGCAGATACCAAAACAGGTCGTTGGACCATGCATTACGTTAGAATCTTCCCACATTGGCGAATTCCATAGGTACAGGTGCGCTTTCCGCACTCAATAATGCATCGGATGCTGTTGTGTCTATGGTCCTAGAATACACTAAGGAAAATATGCCTGCAAAAGTCAATATATCTATAATAAGCAGGTACGGTGTGGTTGTAGCTAGAAACTGGTAGGTAAAAAGTGCGACAGCTATGAATCCTGAAACTATGCCTATGGCGAAACCCTTGCGCGCCTGCATTAAAACCATAAATCCTGTAATCAATTCGAAAAATGCCACTATGGCTGCTATAATCGGAAACATGTAGTCAAACTTTATGTTTGACATGAAAGTGAAAAATCCAAGTTTATTCGCAAAATTTATCACATATCCCAATTGGCTGCTCCCAAGCAGTAAGAACGCCACAAATGCCGCAGAAAACATAGCTGCGGATATGATTCCCAATCTGTTATAAGTTATATTTTCCAATCCCTTTGCTGGTTCTGCTTTGTCAACATCTTCCAAGCAGTAATATCTCCCATTCCTTTCTACTATATCCTCGAAACAAAATGGTCTATGGCAATAGCTGCATATGGCATACGCAGGCCTCCATGGGTGCCATACGCATGACAATCCTATAGCTGCTTCTTTGCTTTCGGTTTCAAATCTGGTCTCCCCTCCTTTGGTTCCATGCCCTATATAATCCTTTACGTTTTCCCCCTCCGTGATAAGCGCATCCGCTACCTCCCTGTAGGATGACGCATTTGATACATACCCTACACTTGAATTTACTGCTGCAGGATTGAACGTAGCTGCATTGGTCTTCTGCGCCTGCACAATGGTGCCATTTTTTGCCTCATTGCGCACCTCAACCTTCTTTTTTGGCGTAGCTGTTGTGCTAGGATTAGACGTCCGGTTTTTTGCATTCGAAGGCATTGGTAATTCTCCTTTCTCCTCCCGTACCTTGAATATGAGCATATCCTCGGGGTCTATTGCCATTACATCAGCTTCTTCGAGCGCTCAATTGCTTGCCTCTTTTTCTTTTCGAATATGCCTCTGTGCTTTGCGCAGCTTATGCAATAATAAACCTTCCTCTTCTCAAAGAATCTTACGTCGTTCGTTGTCTTAAGGTCAGTACTAAAGCTTATCGCTTTTTCAAACACTATGGCCTTGTTTCTTGGCACTTTTCTCCCGCATGATTCGCATATTACTATGGTCTCTTTTCCTCTCAAACTAAACACCTGCAATTATATATGGTTAAGAAACAATAAAAAGATTAATATTCATTATATTTAAAATAATAATATAAAACTGATACTATGGACACTATGGAAGCTTATATAATAGCCGAAGACCTGCACATGGGGGTGCATTTGGCCAATTTCCTCAATCGAAATGGCAATAAGGCCATAATTTCAGAAGAGAGTGAAAGCGATTACCGCACACAGCTCAAGGACCTCATATCCCATAGCGGGGATTCTGACCTGAATATAATAATAACCTCGAAGCCTGCAGTCCTTACAATCGAGGCAAATAAATTGGATGGCATAAGGGCGGTGCTCTGCAAAACTGCAGATGATCTTGACTCTATAGATGAAGCTGGCGTCAATACTGTGCTTCTAGACAGCTCATTTGATGGTGATGAGCTCTGCGATCTGTTCGAAAAATACATCCATGCGCCAATCACAGAAAGGAGGCCGCAACAGCAAAAACCTGCACTCCAGCCGCTGAAGCAGACATATGCCAATGTGCAAACGCGCCAAAAACCGCAAAAGAAATTTGCGAATCCCGAAAGCAATGAAAATGGGCAGAAAGAGCCATTCTGGAATCCGCAAAAAGGCGTAAAGAAAAATCTAAAAGACATATTTGGGATTGAATGATATCATGAGAATGTCATGCGAAAACGTAATAAAATTAGCCATACCTGCCATACGCGCAGCAATAGCTGAACAATTGATTTCAAATTACGGTTTTACGCAATTCGAAATAGCACGGCATCTGGGCATCACACAATCAGCTGTAAGCAAATATGTTAACAACAGGTATTCAAGCAACATAAATTCACTCAAGGGCGCAATCGAGAAGACCAAGGCAGAAAAAGAGATAATAGACATGATAATATCAAAAAAAAGCGCTGCAGCAGTATCAAAAAAAATGGATTCGATTGCAACAAGCAAACTGATATTCAATGAAGCATCAAAATTGGGATGGCATATAAACGATTCCAAGAGAAAAGGGCGCATATCGTCCTTTAGGAATTAACCCTGCTTGGCAGCATTGAAATAGAGTATTTCATTGCCTGCGTTTTCTATCTGTATCCTAGCTACATCCTGCTTCTTCCTGAGCCCTTGGAGCGTGGCTTCAGCAAACCTAAGGCTTCTTGTCGTATCATATATATCCTTCATTTTGTCAAAGAACTTATTTGCCAAATCAATCTTGCGTTCTCTAAGCGCCTCAAAGATCTCCCTTTTCAGCTCTCCGACAACGTCCAGGAGCCCCAAAATATAGGCATCCTCGGAGACGCCAGTGTCCTGCATGCGCAATATGGCTCCATCGTTTTTGATCGAGGAAAAAATCATAGCTTCAGCATACTCCTGGTATGCCTGCAAGGAGTAATATTCCATTCCTGCGTCTATGCGCTTTAGTTCAATTATCTCATCATGCAGTTGCGATCCTATCTGGGATGCATCAGCGATTTTACCGTTGTGCAGCATCGTTATCATTTTTCCTGAATTTCTTATTATATCCCGCGATAATTTCGCAACTTTATCGAAGTTCTCCTGCTTCTTAACCAAGTGGCTTCCTACATTCTCAATGTCCTCTGCAAGACCATCCATAATATCACAATATACATTATATATTCATGCCCTGATAAAAAAGATATTGCTGCGCAAAGCCTGCATATCTACCCCATTTTTTTTCCGCAAAAGCATGCAATTCCTTAACTGATTTTTTCCTGCCCTTGAAATAAAATTTTTCAAGCGTCCTCTTTACCCAGACATCTATCGGGAAAGCATGCATATTGCCATATCCCATTAAAGCTATGCAATCTGCGACCTTATCCCCTACTCCTGTTATTCCTGTCAGCTCAGATTTAAGGCCTTCGTAATCATTAGGATCCAGTTTGTACAGATCAAGGTTATGCGTGCAGTACTGCGCCGCTTCTGCTAAATATCTGGCCCTGAATCCCGCACCTATCTTTTTAAAATCAGATTCCGTAACGTTGAGCAAGTCTGCGCTCTTCGGGAATGATCTGCCTATAACCCTATCATTATCGTCCTTTATGTCAGAGCCAAAAGTTCCAATCAATTTAAGTACGATCCCGCGTATCCTCTTTACGTTATTGAATTGTGAAATTATGAAGCATACTGTAGTCTCCCACGGGTCATTAAGCGTTACGCGCATGCCGCGGTATTTGCCTATGGCCTTCCTCATAAACGCGTCAGTCGATACTGATGCATACATACCATTCATGTCGTCCTCCAATCTGAACCTCTTTTTGACGTCTTCAATCGCATTGGCATACCTGCTTGCAACTACAATCTGCCCGCTTTCTGCGTTCCCTTCAAAGCCTACATTAAGCATATGCTGCCCGTCCGCATATGTGAGCGTATTGCTGGCATTGTTATAATGGCCGTAGAACGTCAACGGCTGCGCGCTTTCAAATGTATGCCTAAGGCTGAAATCAGCAACTTTTATCCTGCTTGCGAATATTTCATCATAAACCATTTAATCATCATCTGCATATGGCGCATAATTCGATATGTTGCTGAACCTTGACGGATCGAATCTTGACGCCTGCAAGAGCACCCCTGCTATATCGCTTATCTTCATGCGGGTTTGGCTTTTATCCTCCATATTCCTCAATGTTACGGTATCGTACCTCTCTGAGCTCTTGTCGACCGTGTCATAATCTATTGTTATGCAGAAAGGGGTTCCTATCTCGTCCATCCTTGCATATCGTCTGCCTATTGATCCGGACATGTCAAATTCTACGTTCAGGATTGGTTTAAGCGACAGATATAACTCACGCGCTTTGTGAACCAATGCCTCTTCATGCTGCAACGGGAAAATTCCGGCTATTGTCGGGGCTAGAAACTTGGGCAGCCTCAATACTGAGCGCGCTTCGGTTTTTTCATATAAGCGATCTATCATCATCCATACATTTCTGTCTACGCCAAAGCTTAATTCCAATACGTTGGGCATCAGCTTCTTGCTGCCTACCATCACTGATAGGTCTTGTCCAGAGCCCTTGGAGTGTGCCTTCAAGTCATAATCTGTCCTATAATGCAAGCCTCCAACCTCCTTGAAGCCGCCCCAACTTTCTACGTCAACTTCTATATCCATGTGCAGCTTGTTGTAGAATGCCTTTTCATTTCCCCCTTTTTCATAGAACCTTATGTGTTCGCTGCTTATGCCTATTACGTCTGTGTAGAATGTGTTTATCAAGCCCATGTGAAATGCATAGAACTGCGGTATGCTGTATCTCTCAATCATATCCTTGATTGAGATGCTCTCCTGCCTGCCCCCGTTCGCGTACATGGCTACATTGAGTTTCATGTCGCGCATGCCTTCTATACTCAAATTCCAGTTGTCCGGGTCAAAAAATATCTGGAGTTCTGCTTGCGTAAGCTCCCTCAACCTGTACAAGCCCTGCCTTGGGGATATTTCATTCCTGTACGCTTTGCCGACTATTGCAAGCCCAAGTGGAAGTTTCTTTTTTGATATCGAGAATTCCCTGAAAAAATTAAGGTATACCGACTGGGCAGTTTCGGGCCTAAGGTATGCTTTTTCATTCCTCTCAGGTCCCAAATAAAGGTCGAACATCATGTTGAATGCCCTTGCCTTTCCAAATGCGCCCTTGCATTTTGGGCAGATCACCTTATTCTTTGATATGGCATCATCCAATTCTGCTGCGCTGGCCCCTTCAGATACATCTATACCTGAATCCTTCAATAGCACGTCGGCCCTAAAATATGTGTTGCATTTGGTGCATCCTACAAGTATGTCATTGAACAGTGCTGCATGGCCTGATGCAACCAACGGCTTTTCAGGCAATACTGTGGATCCATCTATCATATGGTAGTTCTCCATGCGTTCTACAAAGTAAGCCATCCATACCGATTCGAACTTCCTTTTGATAGCAGCCCCTACATGGCCATAATCATACAGTCCCGCTGCGCCTCCATATATCTCGGCGGTTGGCGCAAATATCCCTTTGCGTTTGGCCAATGCCATAACATCTTCTATATTCAATACAAACACTCCCTTCTCTTTTGGTAAATTTTTTTATCATTGGAAGTATAAAAACCTAATGCTTGATTGCCCGCATCAGATCAAAGTAATACAAAGGAGGAGCCTTTCTTCACTGCAATTGTTTTATCATTTTTAGCTGTTATCTGCCTGTCAAATATGAGTGTGGTGCCCTCGGCGAACTTCGCATCTTTCAGGATAAGCGAAACAATCCTTTTAGTTGAATCATTGTCCATCCAATGGAAGACGTTAGAAAAATATATAAGGTCTGGCGCGTTTTCCGTTGTGACTTCGGCCAAATACCCATAAATGTCTTTTGCGTAAAGATTCATTACGGGTATATCGCTGAATTTCAGCGTAGGTATCAGAAATTTTGAAAGCTCACCTCTTTTTTGCGGTTCTATACGGATGTTCCCTTCCAGTCCAAATATGCCGCCATCTATAACTGTGCTCTCCAACTTTATGTGGGTGGCATTTGCTACCGTCTTAGACAACTCGACATCGCGCCTCAGAAATACTTTGAGGTTGTTTTCTGCCGCCTTTCTATGCTGTATGCACAGATGCTTGAAGTTCAACAGCTGGGCATAAGACACGTCTATGCCGGTAAGCGATTCGAAATGATTTTTAGGCAAAAGCTCAGATATCAGGTTCAAAGCCAACCCTCCTCCAACTATGAAGGTAAATTTTGATTTATTTTCTATTTTTGAGAACCTGCCATCATACGCGTGCTCATTAGTATACGGATAAGATACGCAATGCGCATTTTTCAAGGTAAGTCCACTATACTCCTCGAAGGTATTGGGCCTGAGTTCTGCATGCGCAGTCCTATCCAGTTTGGAGTAATCAATATTTACAACCGCCTTTGGGTAGTCATATCTTCGCTGCGTAAAACTTCCTGCCATAAATTACATACTAGCGCCCTAAGAGATATTTATACTTTTCATGCAATCATTTTACACAAGAATCTGTGTAATATGTGCAAAACTATAAATATCTTACTCGCCCTATATATATAGGTGTGAATATGGCGAAAAATATAACTTTGGCAATACCTGAAGAACTGTATGCCGTAATAAAAATGCATCCGGAGATAAACTGGAGCAATATAGCAAAAAAGAGCATAGAATCTTTCGTCAAGGTTGTCAGCAAGTCGGACAGTGCAATAAGCAACATAGAAAAGGAATACGGCGCAGGGATAAAGGGCAGGTTGAACCTGAGCATAAGTGAAAATACAAGCGAATCTAAATTCCCGGCAGAAGACGGCATGTTAGGGGCGTGGTATTCGTCTAGCATATCGTTCAATTCGAACGTATCCCCTACAAAGATAGGCACGGGCAAAGTGCCGGAAAGCAAGGAGATTTTCAAGAGCATAACAAAGAAATGAGTGCGTGCAAGCATTTCAGAAAAGGCCGGGTGGAAAGCCCGGCTTAATCTGAATCATATACAAATCCTTTGCAAAAGGCAAGATATTTAGAATTTAACGGCAGCATATACTTCGTATTCTGGTGTTTATTTGGAAAATGACAAGCGTGTCGAGTTAAGGGAAAAGATGCTTAAGGCAGCTAGAAGCGGGATAAAAGAAGCGTATACGAACGAAGAATACGCCCTGATGCAGGCCATCAACGCTTATAACGAGATGAGCAGGGCATACAATCTGCTATATGAAAGGCTCAGTGAATGGTATGGGCTATATTTTCCGGAAATAAAACTCACAAACCCTGCAACACTGGCGAATCTGGTTCTCGTATTTACAAACAGGAACGAAGTAAGCGAGGAAGACATAAAAAAGGCCATAAAAGACGATGGCCAAGTGCAATCGATAATTCAGAAAGCCAAAGCGTCAATAGGAAGGGAGATGAACGGCGACGAGAAGGCCGCGATAAAATCATATGCAAGGCTTAGCTTAGAGACCAACTCCATGCTGGAAGAGCTAGAAAAATATCTTAAGCTTGCTTCAAAGAGAATTCTTCCAAATACTACTTATTTAACAGACGAAAAGATAGCTGCCGAGCTCTTGAGCAAGGCGGGCTCTATGGAGAGGCTCGCAGTAATGCCTGCCAGCACAATACAGCTCCTTGGAGCAGAGAAGGCCCTGTTCAAACATATAAAGTTTGGCAGCAAGCCGCCTAAATACGGCACCCTATTCAAGTTTCCGGCAGTAGGCAACGCCAGAAAGGATACACGGGGCAGGATAGCAAGGGCATACGCGGCAAAAATAGCAATAGCCTTAAAGGCAGATTATTTCTCGAAGAACTTCATAGCAGAAAAACTCAAGAAGGATTTAGATGAGAGCATTTCCAGGATACAAAAGAGTCCTGTGAAGCAGAAGGAAAACCGCAATTTTGGGCACAGCCGATTTAATCGCTTCGATGGCAGAAAGCCTAATTTCAAGAGAGGCCCAAAGATGCATGGCTCCAATAAAAGGCACCAGCATTGACAAATGCGTTCATCCTGATGCGCGTACCTTTTGTTCCGCTAATCGCCTATTTTTTAAGCGGTTTTTCAAGAAGGTTTAAATATATATCATTGCACAATAATCTTGATTGAATCATGATTGTTATATGATTGTTATGCAATACATTCATGTAACCATTGTGCCAGGATCATAAAAGGTTTGATATGCATGCGCTCGAAAAAAGCGATTGAAAAAGAGTTGCTTACATTGAAAAGGCAGCTCAATTCTATATCCCTAAAAGCCTCGGACTTGAAGAGTGTTGTTACAGAAAAGGATAAGTCCGACCAGACGAGCAGCCAGATGTTCTCCCTCCTAAGATACATGATAGATGAGAACAAGAAAACAACGATGGTGTTGAACAGCATAGCAAATGCAATATCAAAACTCGAGGAGGAGTTAGGCGACGATTCGTACGAGGATCAGCAGCCCATGCAGTACTCCCAGCCCAAGCCTATGGAGAAAGCCAAGGAGGTCCTGCTTTCAGGCACTGATGCAAAGATAATACAATTCCTGCAGCTTTCGCCAAATGGCATGGCATGCGCGAATGACTTGAAGAAATACATGAATTATAAAGGCAATAATGCTGCTTCATCTAGGTTAAACAGGTTATACAAGCTGGGCATGATAGAAAGATACCAGTTGGGTCACAAGGTTTATTACAAATATGATGCTGGCAAGGCGACCAATACACTAATTGTTTCACCCCCACAGTAAAGAGGAGCCCGCCAACCTACTGGCGGGTTCCAAACCTTTTTCTATTTTTTAAAAGGGATTTTAGAATCTTGAAATCCGCTTCTATAAGCGGCATATTGGATTTTATCCTGACTGCAGCTGCAGGGTGCAAAGTGACGAGATAAGTAGGCTTGCCAGATATCACTCTCCCGTGTATTGACTTGATGCCGTCCAGCCCGACTACCACCTTTGCAGCTACCGACCCGAGCAAAACTATTATTTCTGGATTTATCTCTGCGATCTGCCTATCCAAAAATGGTTTGCATAGTGCTATCTCATCGTCAGTAGGCACCCTGTTTTCAGGCGGGAAAAACTGGACCACGCTGGTTATGTAAACATTCCTTCTTACAAGCCCTGCGGACTTAATCAGCCTGTCTAGCAGCTTCCCACTTCTGCCTATGAATGGCCTAAGCTTCATATCCTCCTCTGCCCCGGGCGCCTGCCCTATGAACATCACCTTTGCGTTCAATCTGCCTTCCCCCGGGACGAATCTTCGGCTGAGCTTCCAGTCTGCCGCAATATTCGGCAGATTGGCATATTCTGCATTAATCGCATCGATTTTTTCTAATCGCGATATATAGCTGTTCGCAGAAGATATCATCTGCTTCTGCGTCTTATACCTAAGCTCATTCAGTGCCACTTTATAAGACATCCACGCGTATCCGCTATGCTCTTCGGATATCCTCACATCCCCCACGTTGTCCGCTTTTGCTATGAACATCTTGACATTCTTCTTTATTTTTTCGCCAGCGCTGATGAACCAGTAGTCTTCACTGTAAACGAACGATCTATATGGCTTCAATACCAGGTTGGCCTCCTCCTTTGTTTCCCTTAGCGCGGCCTTGATGGCATTCTCCCCCTTTTCTATGTGCCCTTTCGGCAGGTCCCACCAACCATGCGGATTTTTCAGGAATAAAAACTTACGTTCACCATCCATATCTGCATATACTATTATGCCTGCGCTAAATTCGAACTTCATCGCATCCCCGATACAAAAATAATCATCCCGATGCTATGAGATATGAAGGGCACAAAACATATTTATAAGGGTCTCCGAAATAACCCGCCTCATAATCATACAATGCCGATTCAAGGTAATCCGCTCCATCATCATTGCCCATGCATCTGCCATACGCTGCCGTATCATTTGATATGATTTCGTAGCTCAGGGTTATGTATCTGCCCCCAGTGAAATATGGCAATGAAAAATAATTTACATAGAATAGGCTGCCATTGGATATGCCTTCAAGCGCATGTACCACCACGCCATTTTTTAATATCAGCGCATGCATTCCGGAGTAGCGTGTGGAATTGCCGGTAAATTCCTGCATGATGCTATTGTTCGCATATGGATAAGCCTTTCCTATTACTACATATGTGCTTCCATTCAGGCTGCTATTCATATGCACTGCCGCCACTACTGCATCCCTCCCGCTTCCAACGACCGTTATGTTGCCCCTGCCTGCCTCTAATTGTCTTATCAGGCTTACGCTTGCGGTGAAATTGGAAATATTCACACTGGGGGTGAAGTTAGATATAGGTGCGTCTGCAAGCCTGATATATGGGCTTGCTGCATAATAGGCTATGGAACCAAAGGCTACTGCAAGCACGAATACAGCCATCGCGATGTGCCCAGGGTTTGCATTATTCCTCTCCTTATATGCACGATGGGCTCTTGCAGTATTTTTGCTGTGCTTTCCTGTGCCAACGCGTATCCTAAGCCCATATCTGCCAGATATCAATATCATTACCACTATGGCTATGTCAAAGAGCACCTCTCCGATGAACACGTGTATGGTGCCAACTGCAGCTCCTATGCCATAATATGCCCATACTATGGCTATGCTGAACATCCTAAGCACATTAAGCAGGAGCATAAGTGCAACCCCTGATACTATCCATTTGATCTTGCTGGTTATTTTTCCTGAATAAAAATATGCTATTGGCAGCAGGAACATGATAAGCGCTATGAATGCACCTATGTCTGCGCATGTCTGCGCTATGGATATCTGCGCCGAAGATGGTGCTATTATGGTGAGATTGCTTTTCAGGACCGGGATGCCTATCGCTTTAAGCGTGTCAAAAACTACATAGGCATTGAATGCCGTAAATGGCGAGCTTATCTGGAAGGTAGGGAGCAGAAGCAAAGGCGATGCAAAAATGGAGTATATGACAAGGAACTTCATGCGTTTAAGCCCTTTTATCCCAAATATAAGTATTATGAGCGATGCTAGGATTATTGGAAACAGCAATGCATCTATCCTGTAAGAAATAAAAAGGAAAGACATCGCGCCTCTTGCATATGAGATGGCAAGCACATAGATTGCCAGAAGCGACAGCCCAATGGCCACATTAGATTTCTTCAGCTCAGGATCTGGGGCATATTTTACCGATAGCACTATTGCTACAAGCAGCATTAGCATTACTACGATTATGTATGTAGAGGGATCTGAATCTGATACGCTTAGCCCTGTTATGCGTATCGAGTTCATTGCAGCTAATATGAACCCGGCCAGTAGTGCCGATATGCCGACAACCCTCAGCCTATAAGAACCAAATAAGACCACACAAACACCAATGTCCTCAGCCGAAATGGGCATCATCACAATTCAGTAGTTACTCTTCTCTTCACAGGACATAGTTTATTATCATTTCAATTATATAATTTTTGGTTTTATATTAATTAAGCAATGTGACGAACATATGAGAAGATACATATATAAGAATCATACCGCTGACGTGGAATTCGTAGCATATGGGCGCACCTTGCCGGAACTTTTTTCAAATGCGCTTCTTGCAATGTCCGGAGTCAATGCCGATACTGATGTACTTTCCAAAACTGCTGGTAAAAAAATACGGCTCAAGGTGAAGGACAAAGCGCCTTCGATAGAGACGTTGCTGTGGTACTTCCTTCAGGACATACTTTCCTTGAGCGATGCAAAAGGGGTATATACATATATGGCTGAAGAGGTGGATGTGCGCAAGCGCACATCTGGATTCTCATTCGAAGCATCCCTTATAAGCAGGCATAAATACCCTGAAGTTTCGAAGCTTGATATAAAGGGAGTGTCAAGGTATGCGCTATCGGTGTCAAAGACTTCAAACGGCTTTAAAGCCAATGTCGTCCTAGATGTATGACAACGCGATAATGACTCAATGCAACATAAGCCAGGAGCGGGATTTTCGCAATAATGGTATCGAACCCGCCTTTGCCGCTCTGCAGGCGGCCGCATGGCCTATCTGCCATCCTGGCTTATGCTTTTATATTTCTCATGCTTTACTATTTATATATTTCTTGGAAAATAACTATGTAAGGTGCAATCATGGCAAACAAATCCGATTCAATACCAAAAGAGCTCGTATCCAAAGTTCCTGTTTTCGATTCAAGGATGCCTATAACTAAGGTCATTCCGGCTATACAAAAAAGCGAAGCTGTACTGATAAATAAGCAGGGGACGTTCTACGGCGTAATAGATACGAGAGCAATATATAAATCAGGCATGCGTTTGAAGATTTCAAAGGACATGTCTGCCGAAAGGTTCGCAGTGCGGGTGCCTAAAGTCTTCCAAAGCACTAGCATAAACGACCTGATATCCTATTTCTACAAGATTCAGGCCAAAGCTCTTCCATTTGTATCTGATGGCAAGATAATGGGCGTCATAAAGCGCTCAACCCTGCTTAAGATGATGCTATCGCTTTCATTGGTCGAGAATGATGTCCAGGCCGGCAGCATAATGACATCGCCGATATTGGCGATAGCCTCTGATGCCAATCTCTCTCAGGCAAAAGCGGCAATGGAAAAGAACAAGGTGAAGCGCCTTGTAGTGCTGGATAACGGCAAATTTTCCGGATTATTGACGCATTCCGATATGGTGATGAAATATGCATCTACAAACGAACGCGCTCCGGAGATAAGGAAAAATATATACAACCCATCAAACATATCAATATCTGGCATATACAACAAGGACCCGGTAGTGATTAATGCTGATGCATCCATCAAAGACGCCATCAGGCGTATGATAGAGCGGAGCATATCCTCCCTGATAATTATGAGGCATAATGCCCCGGTCGGCATATTGACCGTTTCAGACATTCTGGAATATCTAATATCGCAGAGAGGGATAGAAGAAAACAGGATACTGCTGTCAGGATTTGATGAAAAGACATACCAGTATATGGGTGAAGTGCGCGACTCTGTCAAGGAATTTCTAAGCAAGACCGAAAAGATAAGGGGCGCAGACATAAATTATATATCTATTAGAGTAAGGCCTATAAAATCAGACCAATACGAAATAAAGATAAGGGCATCGCTGAAGTCTTTCGGCACGCTGCAGGTGCACGAGACCGATTTCCTGCTAGACAGAACTCTTGCAGAGGCACTCGAGAAGCTAAAGAAAGAGATAATAAGGCTGAAGGAAAAAAGGAATGCTTACGAACACTACAAGGATGTATTGTAATGGATATAATAGGAAGGTATGAATTACATAAAAGGAAGGCCGCGCAATCAAGCCTTGAATTGCTCATAACGCTGTCTTTTGGATTGATAATACTACTGCCCATAGTCGTACTTGCATTCATACAAATATCATCGTCATCTTCTACTCTTTCAACTACCGAAGCGCAGCAGTCTGCAAGCAAGATGGCAGGCATAGCTACATCCGTCGGAAGCCAAGGCTTCCCTGCTAAGCAGCTGATATTGTTGAACGTCCCGCCAGATGTCGAGAATATACTGGTCGGCAGCCTTAACAATACTGTAGGCCATGAGATAGTATTCGAGGTTAGAACCAATGCTGGCCTAGATTATGTTACCGCATACACGCCCGTGAATGTAAGCGGAAACCTTGCAAGCATAACGTCTACCGGCACGTACCTGGTTAATGTAAGCGCACAGTCATCATGCCCGACAAACGCAGGCGTTTCATGCGTGTACATGATACCTTCGCAGTAGATTGCACATTGCACAAAAGGCTTAAATTCATTGATACGGTTTCAATCTTGTGAGTAAATGGTGTGCGGTAGATTATTCCAAACAGCATAATCGCATGGAGCGTGCTAATAGCGTGGAAGCTTTTCGTTGCGCCGCATATGCTATTAAACGTTTTGATTTCTAATATAACTGGAAGAGCCATATATAACCCTTAGGTGTAAAAATGAGGATCCTTCAACTTGATGTAAACTCAATAGAATATGAACTGATAAAGCCGGAGTCGAAGGTGTATGAAGATTCCGCTAAGAAAATAGAAACGGTGAAGAATGCCATCGCCCTTCTGGTCACGATAGAGAATGGGGATACCAATGAATCTGCATCCAAAGCTATAACCGATGCTGTAAAGTTCGCCAAGCAGCAGAAATCAGAAAACATCGTGATATACCCATTCGCGCACCTGAGCGACGATTTGGAAGAGCCAGCTAAAGCCCTAGATATATTGAAGCATATGCGCAGCCTTGCCAAGCAGAGCGGCATAAACGTTGTAGACGCGCCATTCGGCTGGAACAAGCGCCTCAGCGTAGCAATAAAAGGACATCCGCTTGCAGAGCAATCGCACCATTATGGTAGTGCAGATACGCATGCGTTAAAGAAGCCTGCGCGCAAGCTCGACATATCAATAGTCAAGAAGAGCGATTGGTCTGGCCTCCATGAAAGGGACCACAGGACCATAGGCGAGCAGTTGGACCTTTACAGCTTCCAGGAGGTATCGCCAGCGATGGTCTATTGGCACCCAAAAGGCCTCACCATCTATAATGAATTGGTTAAATTAATGAGGGAGAAGGAAGAAGAATACGATTACAAAGAGATAAGCACGCCGTTGATAGCCAATATAGCTCTATGGCAGGTAAGCGGACATCTTGACCATTATAAAGCTGACATGTTCATCTTTGATTCGGCTTTTGGGGAGGTAGGGTTAAAGCCTATGAACTGCCCATCAACCATACTCATATATAAGTCCAAGCGATGGAGCTACAGGGAGTTACCTTTCAGGACTGCAATATTCGACAAACTGCACAGGAGCGAGTTGAGCGGCGTGGTAACCGGATTATTCAGGGTAAAGCAAATGACCCAGGATGATGGCCATATATTTGCAAGGGAGGACCAGATAGGCGGCGAAATCGCAGCGCTATTGAAGATGGTGAAGGAGACATATGCTGTATTTGGCATGAAGTTCGTAGCAAAGCTTTCCACAATGCCCGATGATCATATGGGAAGCGAAGAATTATGGACGCGCGCTGAAGCCACGCTGAAATCTGCGCTCTCCGAAAACAGCATAGATTACGAGATAAAAGAGAAGGAGGGGGCGTTCTACGGTCCAAAAATAGATTTTGACGTATACGATTCGATAGGGCGTCCATGGCAATGCGCTACCATACAGCTGGATTACCAGTTGCCATTGAACTTTGGCCTCGAATATACTGGAGAGGACGGCAAGCAGTATACCCCTGTGATAATACACAGGGCGATACTCGGCTCCCTTGAAAGATTCACTGGCGTGCTTGTAGAGCACTATGGCGGCAAATTCCCTCTATGGCTCTCACCGATACATGCACGTGTTATATCCATATCTGAGGCATCCAATGATTATGCCTCAAATGTATACTCCAAGCTTAAGTCAGCGCACATAAGGGCAGAATTGGACATATCTGACAAGACTCTAGATTACAAGATACGCGAAGCACAGATGCAAAAGATACCATATATCGTTATACTTGGTAAGAAGGAGAAAGAGAAGGGCCTCATATCCATAAGGACCAGAGATGGCATCCAGATGCAGGGCGAACGCGTGGAAGATTTTGCATCTGCACTCAAGGAGAAGATAACCAATAGGGCTGCAGGGTTGGAATTAAAGAAATGACTCAGTGCTTCTTCCTGTTCCAGAGCCCTCTAGGGTCCCGCAGGTCTATGAAGAACTTGTGCCTGTAAAGCTTCTTCCCTCTTCTCATCCCGTAAAGCTCGTATGATTTTTTAGGCTTAAGGTTATCCTTGCTGTCGAAGAATGCCGATACCGCCGCCTTGTCGCTCGCGTATATGTCGCATCCGTCTGGCATGTCATCTATCTTCGATACGAATCCGTTTCTTGATTCGATGAACTTTAGCAGCTTTGTAACGAAATTTTCCACATCTGCGCTCCTGCCCCTCAGCTGCACTACTGCTTCATAATATCCTGCTTTCATCCTGTAGCATTTCGGGCAGTAGCCCATTTCTATCTTTATGTGCAGTTTTTTAGTGAACGACAGCTTATTGCCGTCTATATCAGTCTTAAAGAGCATGTCTGCTGTGCCTTTTACTTCATCATACTCTAGCATCTTCAGCCTGAACTCCTTCGCATGCATCTCATGCTTTATCGCGCGCTCTATGGAATCCTTGCTGAGCGGTTCGTAGTCTACATCGGCCTTTATATTCATGCAGTTTTTGCATCTTTTTATTGATACTACATCTGGCAAGGTCTTGCTTATCCTGTCGGCTGTGCATACTTCGCAGAATTCGCCTATGAACCCGACCTCATCGCTCGACCTGTTGCAAGTCGGGCAGAACCTTACCATGTCAACTACCTGCCTCTGCATAGTGCTTTCCGACTATCGCTCCATATGCCGGCCTTGTTATCAGCACGCCCATAAGGGCGCCTATTATTGTAGACTCTGAAAAGCCTATTATGTCAACCAAAGCAGTTGAGAAAAGCAACGGCATCATGGCTATTATAAGCAGCGATGCGTCCGCCCACACTATATAAAATGCATTTCCAAGCAGCACCTTCGTTGCGCCGCTCGTGCCCTCCTTGTTCAGTACCTCGTCCGTTATTATTATCTGTGCGTCAACGCCAGTACCTACTACTGCAATCATGCCAGCAACCGCTGCTATGTCTATCGTGCCTATCAAGCCTATTATCGAGATTATTATGAAAAGCTCCATGAGCGTGGTCATTATTATGGGGGCTATGAGGAATGCCTTCCTATATCTTAGCACTATGAACAGGGATACGAATATGGACGCCATTGTGAGTGCCAGCACGCTTACGTCCAATGCTCCCTTACCCAAAGTTGGCGACGTCTGTGTTGGTGTGCCAACTATAACCCCGACCGGCAGTGCTCCGCCGCTCAATATGCTTGCAATGTTCTTGGATTGGTTGTTGGCGTATACGAGCCTCTGCTGTTGTGGAAGCGTGAGCGGGGCGATGCCTGATATCTCATAGCTGTCGCCTATGCTGCCGTTTGTTATTGAAGGATTTAGGAGAGGGCTTGAAAGCAGCCCTACGAGCGGCCATGTCTCCAATGTGGTGTTGTTTAGCCCGTTGTTGAAATAGGTAGGCGTCATATTCGCTTTGCTTTCAAGCTTCAATGTATAATTGTTTGATCTTATATAATCAAGCAGTGCCGGATTAATGTTTGAACTTGCCAAGATCGTCTTATAATATCCTTTCTTCGAAGAAAGGAAGTTCTCCGCGTTCTGTATGCTCGCATTGTTGTTGTAAACCGCTATTACCGGTATTGAATTGTTGTCAAGGGCCAACGCATTTTTCATCGCTGCAAGCGCAGCAGAAGCCGTAAGCCCGCTGGTTATGTTTCCCAATCCAGAAGCATTTATGAGTATGGTTGTGTTGCTCGGCCTGTCCAAGAACATATATAGCGGCATGTTAGCCTGGCCTAAAACCACCTTTGCAAAGTTTTCCGCTGCATTCTGGGTGATAAAAAAAGACACGGCCCATGAAACTGACCCGTTTACCGAAGTGGGGGGTAATGCTCCTATGCTGCTGTGCAGTATGTCACTCCCGTTTACCGCAATCTTTCCATTCACGATGCCGTCAAACCTGCCCTGGCTTTCTATTATGGATATGGTATCATTTATCTCGCTCGACGAGACCGTAGGCACCACAACATAAACCTCTGAGTTGCCTATGCCCTCCACGGTGACCTGCTTTAGCCCGAATGTGGAAACCCTTTGGTCCAGTGTGGAAAGCAGCCCGCTGAATTCGGATTGGTTAAGGCCGTGCTGCAGCGTCACAGGTATCTGCGTGCCTCCTATGAACTCTATGCCCAAGTGCAATCCGTAATGCAGGTCTAGCGCAAGGAGGGCTACGGCTATTACTATAAGCGTAAGTATGCGCCTGTCAAGCAGGTAATCCTTTATCTTTGCCATTTCTTATCCCTCCTTTCCTTATACCACAATATCATTATAGAGTTGCCGAACCATGTGGTGAATACGTCTGCTATCAATCCAAATATGACCACGCCTGCAATCTCGATGTAGGTAGGTATGAATACTATATATGCAATTATAAAAAGCGTAGTGAAAGATATTATTGCTGCGCTTGTCATTGTAACGCCCGTTTTCATGGTGCCGATTGCGCGCTCCGAAGGCGTGCCTTCAGAACGTTTCAATATCCTTATTGCCGATAGCAATTCGGTATCTATAGAATATCCGATGAGCATCAGCAACCCGCCTATAGACGCGACTCCAAGAGGTATTCCGAAAGCACCCATGGCGCCCAGGGCTACTATTATATCGTTAGCCGCACCGAACACGAGCGCCAATGACGGAATCGGGGTTCTGAATACGAAGAACACGGCTATCGCCACTAATATGAATGCTATTATTATGATATTGCGCACCTCTGTAAGGAAGAAAGCCCCGAGCGTTGGCGTCACGTCGTTGTACGAATATGTGACAAAATCTATGTATTTGTGCATGTATGATACAACACTGTTTTTGTAAATTGACGAGGCGTTGTCGTATGCGTTTCTGCCCGTGCGCACTATCGAAGCCGCGCTGCTAGAATTGTACAGGTATGGCGTGCTGCCAAGAAGTGGTTTTAGTGAAATCAGTTCGCTCGATATCAAGGAATCCATGGCGCCCATGGCCTTGGTCATGTTCCTGTTTGCCCCTGCCAGCCCTGCCTTTGCACTCGCGTTGGATGGATTTGTTCCAAGCTCGGTGCCGAAGACCGCAGCATTGCTCTGCGCAATCGAATAATTGCTGTCCCAGCCATATATCTGTAAAAGATATCCGTATCCAGAAGTTATGCTTGTATTGGAAGGTATGGTTACTGAAAGGCTGGTGACGCCATTCAGGGTTGAGCGCTGTATCTGCGCATGCGGAAATTTAGAGTTGATCATTAAAGTGAAATTTGCAACGCTGAAATTTGATGTCGCGGACATCTGTATCTGCGTGCCTCCAGTCAAAGACGAGTCCAACTGTATCTTAGGTATAAAATATATGCTTATCAGAAGAAGTGCGATAGGTATCAGTACGAATAGCTTGTAGTGCTTGCTTTCATAGAAATTTCCCAGCTGCATCAAATCAACCTAGTGCTAGACCTGCTCTTTACCAAGGCAAATATATTGAATATAACAAATTATTTAATAAACATCAAAGAATAAATAAAAAATGAAAAATGAAGAAAAAAGAAAAAGAAATCCTTTTCCTAATATTTATGCATATTTCTTCATCAGTTTCAGGTGCAGCGATGTGCTAAACCCATAGACTATGAAGAACAATGCAAACAGCATTAGAGCCCATCCGAAGAACTGGCTCGTTGACATAGGCACTGCATATAATATCACACCCATGATAAATATATAGATGCTCCAGTATATCGACTTGAATATCTGCCATCCAGAATGCTTTTCGTTATAATGCAGGCGCCTAGAATACTCTAAGCTTGGATCTATTGTTATAACTGTTTTCTTTTCAGCCATGTTTTCACCTTATTCAGATTAATTAATGTATTAAGGTTTAAAAGGTTTTTGCATTCTGTGTTAAATAAACATCCGTCTATATTTTCAAAGGAAATGCAAAAGCGGATGCGATTTACAGCTCAACCGCGCTTTCGAGCATGGTAACTGTTTTTTCTTCTGAATCCAATTCCCCATTCACGCCTATAGGTACCGTAGTTACGTATTCTCCGTGGCAGCATGCAAACTCCACGAACGAAGGGATTTTCGCCTTCCTTGTCATTATATCCAGTATGGTGTTGTGTATTGCCGCGGTAAGATAGTCCTCTGTAAATATGCTTTCCATTATGTAAGATGTCGAAGTTTGCGTATCTATTGCGTTTTTCACTCCGTAATGGGGAAACCCGCCAAAGAACACGCCCCTTGCCTTTTGTATTACCCCTCTTATGAAAAGCGAGGTAAGCAGGTTGTCAAGCACCCATGGCTCCACATTGACATCCTCAAGGAATAGGAGGCTGCCATCAGTCTTTGGCATATATCCCGTATTGGCTATAAGTGCGATCATGCTTAAATTACCGCCTATTATCCTGCCTTTGGCTGTGCCTTCTATGAGCGTACGCGCCTGCGCGCCTTCTTCTGGATTGCGCAATACTGCTTCGGACCCGTTTTGTATTATGTCTATCAATGCCGTCCAATTGTGCTTCAGAATGCTGCTATTATTTTCCATTAAATCTATTAACATGGGTCCCTGAAAAGTAACGAGACCTGCTTTTTTTAGGAACGCCAACTGCAGAAGAGTTATGTCGCTTGAGCCTATAAATATTTTCGGGTGATCCTTTATTATGTCGTAATCTATCATGTTTATCAGGTCTATGGCGCCTGCACCTCCCTTGAGCGCTATTATGGCATCTATATCATCGCTCTTGAATGCGTTCTCTATTTCTGCGGTTCTTATATGGTCTCCAGCTGTGAAATATCTCGCATTTGAAACTTGGGTCATGCTCTTGGAAAGGCTGACTTTGAATCCCTTGTCCTTAAGGAATTTCAATGCCTGTGACAGGTTGTATTCGCTTGTCAGCATAGATGACGGCGCTATTATTTTTATTGTGTCCCCTGGCTTGAGCGCTCTAGGTTTAACTATCTTTTCGTGCATGGATATAATCTAGTGCTGTAAATATTAATAGTTTGCCCAAAACCTGCATGAAAAAATCTAAAATTTATAATCCTTTTTCATGGCAAGCTCTAGCGCTTTGTCAACCACATCGTCCATTGAAATGCTTTCTGATAACCTGTCAATTAGGCTGATGCTGGTGCCGGTTGCGGGCTTTATAGAGCTTATCGAACAGACATCCTTGTATTTTTTTATAGATATATCGAACGTGTCAATACTTTTTGCGCATTCTATTATCTCATTTTTGTCGAATCCTATAAGCGGCCTGAAGATAAATTGGTCAACGCCGCTTTGGGATGATGCCATATTTTTCAGCGTTTGCGATGCCACCTGCCCAAGGCTCTCTCCGGTGACTATTGCGTCTGCGCCTTCGATATCAGATATTCTTTCTGCCAGCCTGAACATAAATCTTTTGAACAGTATGAGCTCGAATCTGTGAGGTATGCGCATGGCAGCGCTCTGAAAAGGGTATGCAGGAACATAATATACCCTAATGCTGTTGCAGTACCTTCCCAATATCTGCAATAATCCATTTATCTTAGAGCCAGCAGCCTCTTCATTGTCACTGAATGCATGCACATGCACATATACAAGTCCTAGGCCCTTCTTCATCGCGAAATACGAAGCTACCGGCGAATCTATGCCTCCGGAAAAAAGTGATATGGCCCTTCCGGACGACCCGACTGGCAGTCCTCCCAATCCTGCACGCCTTTCTCTTGTCATGTAAGTCCTTTCCCTTGTAATGTTTATGTAAAGCTTTGAATTGGAATTCTTATCTATCAAGAATCTGAGTTCTTTTTCTCTGTTTATGAATTCCCCTATCAATTCAGTAGATGTAAAATCAAGTTCCTTGTAACTCCTATGTGCTATTATCTTTACAGTTTCCTCATTTCCGATTATCTTTTTGGAATTCCTGATTATGCTATCTATATTGCTCTTCGATATCAAAGCAGGGGCATACCACGAGAGCCCGAACACGCGACCCAGGCGTTCCAGCGACCTTGCATACCCTTCGTTGTTTTTGGG
Source organism: Microcaldota archaeon (assembly GCA_021792395.1). Lineage (GTDB taxonomy): Archaea > Micrarchaeota > Micrarchaeia > Micrarchaeales > Micrarchaeaceae > JAMCYW01. The sequence continues at coordinate 5,964 of JAJYUR010000005.1, read as the reverse complement.
ATATAAAACGAACCTGTCCCTAAGCATCTCGAATTTTTCATATTCTATGCCTTCAAGCATCTGCTTTATGTTGGCGTAAAGCCTCTTCGTAAAATCCGGCTTATTATTCCCCTTTATAGATATCTCTCCAAAATGGATTACTATGCAATCAAATCCTTTAAAATCCATTAGACCATCATCCAATGCGGCACTCTGGCATTGTATTTTAAAATCTTTCATCAATAACTAAATAAATATAAGCTTACAAGCTATATTAAGTAATAAAATAAAAGTCTGGTTCATATGGGCATAATATCTAACTTCAAAAGGTTTATTGAAAATTCGCGGCATATAATGAGCATAAGCTACAAGCCTAATGCTCCGGAGTTCAACAAGAGCGCGAAGATAATAATCATAGGCATACTTCTAGTCGGGTTCATAGGCTTCATTATGGCTATAATAATATCACTGCTCATAGCCGGGAATCTATCCTTTATATAGTGCCATTGCTGTGGACGTTGAACTCTGCATTGCCCAGATGTGAGGGATGTCGCCATGGAAATAAAAGTGGATTTTACAAAGAGCGCACAGGAGAACGCAAGCGCATATTACGAAAAATCCAAACGGCTTCTGCACAAACGTGAAAAAATAAAAGAGGTCATAAAGGATTTGGAAGCGCGCTTAGAGGAAGCAAGGAAGAATGATGTAGTGAAGGAGCGCAAGATAATCAAGGTGCGCAGCAAGGATTGGTATGAGAAGTTCCATTGGTTCTTCACAAGCAACGGCATGCTGGCAATAGGTGGCAGGGACGCGCATCAGAACGAATTCCTGAATTCAAGACATTTCTCGGAGCACGACCTGTTCTTCCATTCGGACATATTCGGGGCGTCTGTTGTGATATTGCAGGGCGGTGCTGATGCCCCGCATGAGATACGCAACGAGGTCGCGCAGTTCGCCGCATGCTTTTCGAGCGCGTGGCAGAAGATGCAGAAATCTGTCGACGTATATGCAATGAATAGGGATCAGGTAAGCAAGTCGACAAGCCAGGGATCCCTTGGCACTGGAAGCTTTATGCTGAAGGGCGAAAGGGACTGGTACAGGAACACGGAATTGGAGCTGTTCGCTTTTGTAGAAGTGGATAAGCTGAAGGTTGTGCCGAAAGCAACATTGGAGAAGCTTAAGATTGAAACTCCCTGCGCCACAATTGTGCAGGGAAAAATGAAAAAATCAGATGCGGCAAAACGCCTTTCTGCGCTTTTGCATTACTCCGATCTAGACGTGATAATGCAGCAGCTTCCTACAGGCACATTCAATATAGAGCTTAAAAAAGATTAAGATGCAGGGAATCTGAACTCCCAAAGCCTTAATGTACGAGTTCTCGAATAAGGTCCGCTGCATGTAGAATGCATGACTTGGCGAATGGAATCTGATATCTGGGCAGGGCGTTGCAAATCATATCCATTTTCCGAATGCGGATTGGTCGTCTCTAGTCATCAGGAAACAGGTCTCATATAAGGAGATGCACAGTTAATACAAAAATACTAGCAGAAAGCCCACGATTTCCAATTGTGGTAGAAGTTCTTTACCTTCAGCGGTTGGGGGATGTCAGAGCAATAAGTTCCCTATAAAGTGTTTTGTGATACATTTTATACTATATATCACTTGTGGATGCTACAATCTACTAAACATTGGTTCTATGCCATATTTCCTTATCTCTGCTTCGAACAACCTGGAACTGAATTTTTCTATTATCGAGATATATAATCTTAGGTATCCTTCTTTTATGCAGCTCCCAGTGGGGGCACTCGTATATCGCACTGGCATCTGCCATCTTAGTTCTGCTCAACTGGATATATCATTTATAAACCTTTATAAACCTTCAACATCAAAATCTATCTATGTACAAGGCAAATAACAGCAAGCGCAGCGGCACTTATCCGGATAAGAGAAAGAGCAGGCATATTGGGCTTATCATATCTGTAGTCATTATAGCCGTATTAGCATACCTTGTCTTGGTTTACGGGTCGCTGCCATATTCGCTGCTAACGGTAAAGCAGCTCAATGCGAGTACCTTGCAATCGATAATGCTTTCAAGGATAAATTCTGCAAAGACTCTTAACCTAAGCTACAACGGCAGCATTGCGATTAATGGCTCTGATCCCTATGTACAATTTTCATATAATAAGAACAGTAGCAGCACATACCTTGCGCTGTACATACTGTATAGCAATGGCTATAATGAAGTCACGGCGAGACTGGCAAACATATCAGCTCCAGGGCTAGTATGCACTACTTATCATGAACCGGTGTACAACGGCCAGCCATACGCGCTCCCAAGCTGCGTATACAGGAAGCCTTACATTCCTATGCTTGAGCTTGCAGATGAAATAGCAAATTTCAGCACCATTGGCAACGTGTCCACAAACTCATACGGATTGCAGATTTACAAAGGGCAACTATGCTATAGCATGAATGGCACGGCAACCGTCATGGTTAACGGATCCATTGCAGATTCATTAGGATTTATCCCAGCTACCGTATACTTCAACACATGCATATCTGCCCAGTACAACCTGCCGTTAAATTTAAACGGCTACGCAAAAATGTCTAGCGGCCAAGTTGTAAACTTCCATTTCAATGAGACTAAGTTCAATGAGACTGGCTCCTTGTACTTAGGAGAGGTGTAGGCACTATAAGCAGTGCGTCACACTGCAGCAATGCGCAATCATGGGCGGAAAGAAGTGCGTAGCTGTTTTTGCCGTTTAAGGTCGAATGGGAAACAGGGATGAACAGCGATGATTTTGAGAAAAGGCAGTTGCAATACAAAAAGGACAAGGTAATTCAAACAGTCTACTTGGCATGTGAATACTGCAAGTTGCCAAAACCTTACGTAAACTTTGACGGATGCCCTTTGGAAGGAGTCAACGGGCCCGAAAACGGACACTATCATACTGGCGGAGTGAACAAAATTTGCATTTCCGAAAGGCAGATGAAAAGACAAAGTATGAACGAACTGGAAAGCACATGCATACATGAAGTGATACATCATCTAGGATTGTTGCACGATTCGTCCGATGAGAAAGCTTATTTTGAAAGAATCAAAAACTATGTGAAACCAAATGTTTGGAAACCTCAAGCTGGAGGTTCACAATTTATCACTGCCGAACAAAACAGGAAGGCAGACGAACGCATCAGGCAAGACCCAAAAAGGCTCGCTGAAATAAATGAGGACAGCAACTACATAAAATTCATAGAGGGCAGGCCGATCAGCAACATGAAAGAGCAAAGTGAAAAACAAAAGCCAAAAACAACAAAGAGAAAGAAGGCTCCACACAAAGAGCACACTTCAACTCCATATAAATCCATGAGCAAAACGGACATAGAAGAAGCTCGCAAAAAGTTAGGCATCAAAACAGAAAAAGATGAGCCAACGTCAAAACTGGATGATAAGGAACATAAAAGACTGATAAACAAAGCTTATGAAAACATGAACACAGACTTCGGTGATAAACATGGAGAAAACCGCTGGACTAAAAAGAAGAAAGGCTTGCTTGGAAGAATAAAAGATGCTTTGAGAATCGAATAATAATTGAGACCCATCTAAATACAGAAAGGTTGAAAATGAATTGGTAATAAATAGATTGGCTCAGGAAAATTAATATGTCAAAAGCTTGGTTCGAGAATGGCAAATTCTACATCAAAGGTAGACCTAGAAAGCCATAATATCCGAGCAATCTATTTAAGCAGCTAGTGTTAAGATTTCAAAACATAGAAAGTAGGTTTATTATGTGTCGTTTTCGCAGCCATTCTATTTTGGTTTGGCGGAGATGCGGCTGCTTTGGTAATAATTTTACCTGCTGTTTATGTAGGTTATAAATTTAGGAGAAGAACAAGGATATTTGTTTATCGAGGCTAACTACCATTCGAAAGTACCGTTAAAGAAAAGGTTGCCTAATTGCCATACACATCTATTTTACCGCCAACGTGATGAACCTCTATCATGCCTCCGGGCGGTCTTAAAGGATTTCCATTGCACTTATGTGTTTCTGGAACCCAATGTCTAACACAAAAGTATCTATTACAATATCTACATTGATGAACGTCTGTCCAACTATTATATCTCTTATCACAATAGGAGCAAAAATTATCTGTATGATATTTTTTAAACTCTAACTGCTTCTTTTTAAGATACACAATTTTCTCTGATTTCTTCATTTTAGCGAAATTTTCAACATTGAATTTTTCGTATGGAACTGAATAATTATTTTCTGATTTCTTTATTTGAATATAATCTTTTTCCATGGTAGAACATTCAAAATTATGCCTTTCTGGTGCTATATGCCTAGAACAAAAATATTTATTGCAGAACTTACATTGGTGTTTATCTGTACGCTCAAGATACCTTTTAGCACATTTTGCACAATAATTTTTATTGCTAAATGTTTTGTGTATAAAATCCGATATTGTAGATGCCATTATACTTACCAATAATTACTATGTTATCAATTCTAACTATGTGTTTTTATTCCTATCTTTTCTAGGTAACCCTAGCCCTTTAAACTACGCCAGCACGTTCATCCTTTGGATTCACGTGGGCTAACGTCCCAACGATCTGCAAGCTAGCAACCTAGCAAGCGGCTGATTTTGCGGGAGGTCAAAATCAGCCTTACGTCGCCATGTCCTACAAAGTAGCCGCAGCAGCCGTAGTCCGCCGTGCGACATCCAAAGATGTCTTAAAGGCGGGTGTAGGCTGTAAGATGGGGTAATCTCTACATGGACGGCTATAATATTGATGTGCAGTAGCACGGGGAAAAAATAACCTTCTCAGAGATTTACGAGGGAGATTTTCTTTACATGAATTGCTAAGTTCATGTAGAGAAACCTAAGTGATGTAGAAAAGACAGGTGGAGGTTTGATATACGAAGAATGAATATATATAAATCTAAAAGATATATTTATATATCTAATTGATATAAATATTATTGATAAATATGGCTTCAAAAACCCAAGTTCAGATGCAGATTCAACATTCGCCTACTTTGAACACTGTACTTATGGTGGAACAAACTTTAAGAGATAGCAAAGAAGTTATCAAAATATCAGAATTGAAAAGGAGGCTACCGAGAAAAGTGATGCACGCAACTCTTCTTGAAATTCTAAATTACCTACAAGAAAGTGGTAAGGTACTGATAACTACAAAAGGTGTAGTGTGGACATACACGCCAAGCAATTTGATGAGTAGACTTAAGAAAGGGGGATTAGAGCTATGAAGACTCCAAAAGTCATAAGGGTTATTCTCAAAGACCAAGCCAAAGAGGCATATGAAATGCTATGCAAAGTTGTAGAAGAGCAGAGAAGCAAGGGCAGGACAAACTCCGAAGAGATACAATTACTGAAATCAATAAACAAGAAAGTAGAGATTTTGAAGTATAATCAGGCGTATGGACAAGGCATAGCAAAAGAACAGATACCGAAAGGCCTTGATGTTGATAATCTGTTCCGAATAGAACTTACTCACTATTGGAGAATGATATATACGATAAGGACTAATGAAGTCGAGATAGTGAGTTTTATCCTGTACATAATAGACCACAAGGGATATGACAGAATATTAGGCTACAGGAAAAAGTAGGTACTGAGATGATGAAAGGAGAGAACCTGAGAAAGGAATTGAAAAAACTGGAGAAAGATAAATTGATCTCCCTATTAATGGATGTTGCAGCTTTGAGAAAGGAAAATCTTGAATTGCTCTTATTAAAGCTTGGAAACGTGAGTGGAGACGACGAATTTATTCGTGGGAGGATGTCAGATTCGCCTGAATTCCTCTAGTGCCTCTTCGTATTCCATGAAATCGTAAATGCAGGGAGAGAGATTTGAACTCTCGAACCCTCTACGGGAACAGGCCCTGAACCTGTCGCATTTGGCCAGGCTTTGCTATCCCTGCATGCATCCTATTTGCCGAATCAGATTTATAATTGTAATGCT
>JAJYUR010000004.1 GCA_021792395.1 Microcaldota archaeon | reverse complement strand
AATTCGCCAGGGTAGGGATTTGAACCCTAAAGCCCTTACGGGCACCGGTTGCCTTGTTATGCATCACTGATCAGCTCTTGATGACTTAAAATCTCAAGACCGGCGCAATACCGGTTTCTGCCACCCTGGCATGGCATTCTACTATATTGCACAATAATTTATAAAAGGTGTCTAGATGTTTAATATATCAAATATTTTTAACCAGATTTACGATTATTTCAAAAGGACATGCGCGTACATGCATACGCACACAAAACAGGATGGTGAAAACAAAGAAAAAAGGCTGATTTTCGAATTAGGAAACTCAAAATATGTACTTACCGATGCGATTAGCATAAGGTATCAGTACAACATGCATTCAGTGCAATCTATCCATGGATATAAATGGGAAAAGGCAAAGCGGCATATCAGGATATGCCCTTCTGACGAACCGAATCCCCACGTGATAATCGTAGGCATGTCGGGCAACGGCAAAAGCACGCTTATAAAATCCCTGATTTCCGGAATGCATGAAGTGGGCATGCCTGTCCTGGTCTTCGACGCACATAACGAACACGGTAGCATAATCAGTTCATTCGGCGGGAAGACGTTCGATGCTTTTTATCATTGGCTCAACATATTCGAGCTTGGCGGTGACAATATAGAAGAGCGGATATCAGAACTGACCAACATGTTCTCACAAGTTTACCGTTTAGGCATAGTTCAGTCAAGGCTGCTTCACAGCTGCATAAGATATACATACCGCAATAAAGGGATAGACTCAAAAAACTCCAGCAGCAACACATACCCAAATATGAAGGATCTTTTGAATGAGCTGATGATATTCATAAACAATTCAAAATCATCATCGGAACGCAACGCGTTGAAGCATCTGTATTCAAGGCTGAGGCCTTTGGCGGAATTCGCGTCATATGGGGGCAGTATAAGCTTCGAAAGTATCCTCAATGGCGTAAACTCGTTTTCACTTTCCAGCCTGGTGAACAGAGACGCGCAGACCATATATATCAATGAGCTTCTCAAGCGCATATATCGCGCCATGCATAAAAGGGAGAAAGAAAGGGGTATAGGCTTATACATAATAATCGACGAAGCGCAGTTTGTCCTGGATGGATATGGCGGCGAGTCGTCGCTGATTCGCAAGATATTCGAAGAGGGAAGAAAATATGGAATTGGTGTGGTAATAGCCACGCACATGGCCGCCAATCTTCCAAAGCAGGTGATAGCCAATGCGGCGACGTTCATAACTATGTACTCGAGGGAGCCTACTGAGATAAATTATGTCGCGAATATACTATCTGGGAGCAACCCTGAAAAATCCAGTGCGATCAAGTCAATGATAGATTCTCTAGGCATAAATGAATTCATATTAACTAGCAGGACCATGAAAAATACATATGTCTGCGTCGGAAAGTCTGCAAGCGAATTCAAATTGGCAGAAAGGCGGAATAACATTGATCAGATTAGCGCATTAATCAAAAGGGCTAAAATGCCGATAAGGCTTGCGGATCTAAAAAAGGTTCTTCCAAAAGGGATTGATGCGTCAAACCTCATTGATTCCCAAAATAACGCCATTGAAAGATATATAGCGGACCGCAACGGTGTCAAAGAACTATGGATAATGGCGCACAACAACTCGATAAGCATCGAGCATCAGGTAAATGTCGCAATAATGAAGGAGGAATTCATGCGCAACGGAATAGCGTCCATGATCATAGATGACAGCACAGGCCCGGACATAATCATCGAAATGGATGGTAAAAAGATAGCCGTTGAATATGAAACAGGACGGAAATCTGCAATGTCCACAAAAATCATGCTCGATAAAAGAGCTGCCGAGTATTTTAAGGTATTGGTATTTGTCAACAATTCTTATATTGATAGATATTCAGGATACGGGAGCCCATATGTGAAGGTATTTCCTATGAGCAAGTTCGGCGAAGCATTGGAAATGATTTCAGGGCGAAAGCCCTGAGCCATACAAAGCTATTTATTATTTCTTTATTAATATGTTTCAAACTAATCGCCTAGCCTTTAGAGGATGTGATGGAAAAAAGAGCCTACCTTTACACTAAAGACGGAATCTTGTTAGAAGGTAAAGGTTTTGGCAGTCCGAAAGTTGCAAGAGGCGAACTCGTATTCTCAACGTCAATGAATGGTTATCCGGAAAGCCTTACTGATCCTTCATACTATGGTCAGATACTCGTGCTTACGAACCCTATGATCGGCAACTACGGCGTGCCGAAGGAAATATCCTCGCATGGCATACTGCAGAATTTTGAGTCAGAAAAGATAACGGTTGCCGGACTTGTCATAAGCGATCTCAACGATGCGCCCAAATGGAACAAAAGGCTCAGCCTTGACGGATGGCTAAAGGAAAATGGCATTCCTGGAATCTACGGCATCGATACCAGAGCGCTTACGCTTTCGATAAGAGACAAAGGAACAGTAAATGGGTCTATACTGCAAGGCAAAACCACTGCAAAGCAGAGGTTCGAGGACTACGAGAAAAAAGATATTGTAAAGATGGTGTCCACGCCAAAGCCTATGTTCTATAAAAATAAGAAAGGGAATGGCAAAACCGCTGCAGTAATAGACCTGGGGCTGAAGCACGGCCTCCTTTCCGAGATATTCTCAAGGGGTTATTCAATATGCAGGCTGCCATACGATTCGAAAATCGACGATGTGCTTTCTTGCAAGCCCAGCTGCGTAATCTATTCAAACGGCCCAGGGAATCCGAATGTCATAACAAAGACCATATCAACTTTTGCGGAGCTGTCAGGGACCGGCATTCCAATGCTTGGGATATGCCTTGGGCATCAGGTTGCGATATTGGCAAATGGAGGTTCCATGCAGAAGATGAAATTCGGCCATAGAGCTATAAACAAGCCAGTAATAGACCTCGTGTCAAAGAGGGCATACATAACTACGCACAACCACGGATACGCCGCATACTTAAACGGAATACCAAAAGGCTTTAAGCCCTGGTTTATATCTCCAGACGACGGCATTCTTGAGGGCATGGTTAACAGCAATGGCAACGTGATGACTGTGCAATTCCATCCTGAAGCAAAACCAGGGACGCACGACACCTCATTTATATTCGACATGTTCTTCAAGAAGGTGAGCAAACATGCAAGGCGGTAGGAAACCAAGAAAGGTATTGGTGCTCGGTTCGGGCCCGATAAAGATAGCCGAAGCTGCGGAATTCGATTACAGCGGAAGCCAAGCGCTGAAGGTCCTCAGAGAAGAAGGCATAAAGAGCGTTTTGATAAACCCAAACATCGCCACATCCCAGACGAGCTATGCCTCTGCCGATAGAATATACATGCTCCCGGTCAATGCGGAAATGGCTGAAAAAGTCATAGCTTCTGAAAAGCCTGATGCTATACTGATGGGTTTCGGAGGGCAGACCGCCCTAAGCTGCGGCATAGACCTATACGAATCAGGAGTGCTTGAGAAGTACGGCATAAAAGTATTGGGCACTCAGGTAAAAGGCATAAAAAGCGCTCTCTCGCGCGAGGAATTCAGGAGGCTTATGGTCAAGATAAAAATTCCGGTGCCGCCCAGCGCATCTGCAAAAACCGCGAAAGAGGCATTGGCTGCAGCAAAGAAGATCGGCTATCCTGTAATGATGCGCGTCAGCTTCAATCTCGGGGGAAGGGGATCAGCCGTTGCCAAGAACAGCACCGAACTGGAAGCGGAGCTCAAGAGGGCGTTCGCCAACAGCTCGATAAATGAGGTGCTCGTGGAGAAATACCTGAAGGGCTGGAAGGAGATAGAATATGAGGTCATGAGGGACGCATACGGCAACGCAGCTGTAACTGCATGCATCGAGAATCTTGATCCGATGGGCGTGCACACAGGCGAATCGGTTGCCGTTTCACCATCGCAAACACTCGACAATCATGAATTCCAGGACATGCGTACGATGGCGATAAGAGTCGCCGAATCTATAAACCTTGTGGGCGAGTGCAACGTCCAGTTCGCCCTAGATCCAAGAAGCTATAGGTTTTATGTGATAGAAACAAATCCAAGGATGTCAAGATCGAGCGCGCTCGCGAGCAAGGCAACCGGATATCCGCTTGCATACGTAAGCGCAAAGCTTGCGCTGGGCTATACGCTTTATGAAGTCAAAAACTTAATATCAAAGGCGACGACATCATTCTTCGAGCCTAGCATGGACTACATAATAGTGAAGATGCCAAGATGGGACCTGAAGAAATTTGAAGGCGTTAGCAACACCCTAGGCACCGAAATGAAAAGCATAGGGGAAGTAATGGCCATAGGGAGGAATTTCACTGAGGCGTTTCAAAAAGCAGTAAGGATGCTGGATATCGATGCATCGGGCATAAAAAACGAGATATACGAAAGCAAGATGCAGCGCGGTGAAATAATAAGTGCATTGAAAGCGCATAAGCCATATTGGTTCTTTTATGCAATGAAAGCCATAAAGGAGGGCATGCAAGTAAAAGAGGTTTCCATGCATTCTGGCGTAGACATATTTTACATATCTAAGCTGGAGGAACTGGTTGAGCGCGCAACAGAGCAAAGCTTGAGGCGCAAAAAACTTTCGCCGCAAGAAATGCACAATATGAAACGGCTTGGCTTCCTTGACTCAGAATTGGGCTGCAGCACCCCATCTCCAGCAATAAAACAGATAGATACGCTTGCTGGAGAATTTCCTGCAAGTGCAAACTACCTGTATACGACATATGATGGCACATATAACGACATAAAACCTAAATCAAGTATCCCTGATGGATTGCTCGTGATGGGTGCAGGGGTATTCAGGATTGGCGTATCTGTAGAATTTGATTGGAGCGCTATGGCCATTGCATCATCTGCGAAAAAATACTTTGACAGGGTGGCAATGATAAACTACAATCCTGAAACCGTATCAACAGACTGGGACAATTTCAAGGAATTGTATTTCGAAGAATTGAATGAGGAAACAGTATCAAAATTATACAAGATGGGGAAATTCTCAGCGGTCGCGACTTTTGCAGGCGGGCAGATAGGAAACAGCTTATCAAAAACTCTGGAATCTAAAGGGATAAAACTGCTAGGCACAAAGGGTGCAAGCGTTGATATAGCTGAAGATCGGGAAAAATTCTCCATGCTGGCCGAGCGCCTTGGTATCTGGCAGCCTGAATGGATAGCTGCAAAGACGATGTCAGAAGTAAGCAAATTTGCAAACGAAGTTGGTTTTCCCTTAATGGTGCGCCCAAGCTATGTATTGGGCGGCACATCGATGTTCATAGCAAACAATTTAGAAGAGCTGCAGGATTATATACGAGGCGGAGCCCTGCTCTCGAAATCCCATCCTGCTGTCATATCAAAGTTCATAAAAGGCGTAGAGGCAGAGATGGACTGCGCCAGCGACGGCTCCAATGTGATGGGCATAACGATGCAGCACATAGAAGAGACTGGAGTGCACAGCGGAGATGCAACGATACTCACCCCATTCAACGATGCATCTATGCCATATGGCACGATGTCGGAATACGCTCTAAGGTTTGCAAACGAGCTGTCTATAAAAGGCCCGTTCAATATACAATTCGCAGTAGCGAACGGGATGCCATACGTGATAGAGCTAAACCTTAGGGCCAGCAGATCAATGCCGTTCAGCAGCAAATCCGTAGGCATAAACCTGATAGAGCATGCAGTAGACGGGATATTTTCGAAATACAAAAAGAGCGGGTTCTTCGAGCCAAAGCATATGGCATACGCTGTAAAGAGTCCGCAGTTTGCATGGTCGCAGCTGAGGGGCAGCTATCCTGTCCTTGGTCCAGACATGAGGAGCACCGGGGAAAGTGCTGCATACGGCTATACTATAGAAGATGCACTTCTCAAGAGCTGGCTTGGCGTACAGCCCAACAAAATCCCTTCGAATGGCGTTTTAGTCTATGGCAAATCTAACACGGAACAGCTAGAGCGCTCTGCACTCCTGCTTGAAAAACTAGGTATAAACACGTATACCCTTGGGATACATCCAATAAAAGGTACAACCGAACAGCTCACAATACATGCGGCAATAGATGCAATAAACAGGAAAAGGATAGGCGCAATATTTACTGACGGGAATATGAAAAGCACAGATTATAAACTGAGAAGGTACGCAGCAGACATGAATCTCCCATTGGTTCTCAACGGAAGGCTAGGCCTTGCATTATCAAAGGCGTTCGGATCTAAACTCTCATATAAGGAAATGTCCGATTACATAATAAATGGCAAGAAACAAGTTGGTGCCAGAGCCAGAAGAAACTAAAAGTTTATATAATTCATTTACAAAGCTAAAACGTGATTAATTGGCATCCATAAAAATCCTTGATTACTACAAGTCCATATTTTCACCGGACAAATATTCATCAAAGAATTTTAGCATAGGAAGCGCAATGGCACTTTACTATAAGTTAAGCGTAATACCTATATTGCTATCATTTTTAGTAGGGTTGCTAGCTGCGTATGTGGTTCCTTCTGCTGCCCATCTTAATGTACCTCTATTCGGAATTCTTTCCATACTTGCGGGACCGAAAATAGCAGTCATAATCAGCACAATAATAACACTATGGGTGATTGTGCCACTCGGCATATTCGTAAACGCATTCATATACCAAATGTTCGGTAAGTACTTCCTTAAGGCATTCAGGTTCAAGTACGAAAAGACTTTTACAGGAACGATGTTCGGCGTATTCCCATTGCTTTTCCTGTATTGGCTTCTTTTTGTGCCTAAGCTTTCAATAATCGTATTGCCTATAATCGCTGTCTGGGAATTCATAGTGCTCGTAATAGCAATATCATCGCAGCAGAAGATAAGCAGGCTACAGTCATTCGGCGTACTGGTGGCATCTGAACTGGTATTATTGATGTTTGTATTTCTAATATTTGCGATAGGGTTTGCATCTTTTCTTCCCATTTCGCAAGGTATACATGGCATATCGCCTGTTTTCCCAGGCGGTTCGGCAACACCTTATTCCTGATATTATGTACGGTAGCGTGTTTAAATGAGGAGTGCAGATGCAGTAACTGTATTGCGTACGGCAGCCATAATAGTGATAGCCTATCTGGTGCTTCTAAAGGTCAATGCATTTCTGCTTATACTACTTTTCGCCATTGCAATAGTCTCAGATGCACTGGATGGATTCTTTGCGGTGCGCGAAGTCAGCAAGGGAAAGGTGCAATTCATAGAATATGTAAAAGGCGCTTTAGGCAATGCAAAGATAAGGAAACGCATGTCTGAATACAAACACAATGTTTCCAAAATTGCACCATCGGGCGCAAGGATCGATGTTGCAGGAGACAGGGTGACCGAATACGTAATGTGGATACTTTTCACATTCCTGCACATATTGCCTCTTTTTGTAATTTTCATAATCGTAATAAGGCATTCGTTTGCAGATGCACTTCTTGCGGCGAAAGGCACATCATCAAGAATGAAGTCAAAATTCGCAAAGGCGATCTATGCATCTAACATCAGCAGATTCGGAATAAATACGCTGAAGTTTATTACCTTTTCATATCTGATGCTGGTCTACATATATTCATATCCGTTGTGGGTAGGGTATGTGCTTGTAGCCGCGCTTGTGATCTATATAGTAATTAGGGGCATTGCAGAAGTTTATGAAGCTACGTTTTCAGCAAAAAAATTTGCAAAAGCATAATAACTTATATAAAAATGTATTTGATAAACGTTATGTTTTAGAAAAGTGGTGTTATGATAAAAGAATTCAAGCAGGCAATTGAAATTATGGTGCATCCTAGCAAGGCCAGCAATAAGATGGATATAGGTCAGAGCTATGGCTTCTACTATAGATATGCGATTATACCATTATTGGCAGCAGTCATAGTTAGCGGCATAGCTGTAAGTGCTATAACTGGGCTGTTATTCGGTGTAATAACCGCAGTAGGCGCATTAATAGAAATCCTTGCAATAATACCTTTAAGCATTATACTGGGTGCGGCATACCTGCATCTATTTGGATACCTATTCAAGAAGTTCAAGGCAGGATTTGAAGGTACACTCGCGGCTGTGGTTTACGGTACCATACCTGCGTTAATGTTTTACTGGCTCATTGCACTAATATCCTATATAAAATTTCCTATAATACAATTTATTAGCATAATAGTCGATATAGTATTCGGCATATGGGGCTTAGTAGTGGCGATATATGCATTGTCTGCCATCCACGGAATATCAAAAAAAGCAGCATTAGGTGTTTACATCGTCGCAGCTGTAATACCATTAATAATAATCCTTATTGTGGTGTTGCTTTTTGCAGTGGCATTATTTTAGCCTAGCCTCCTTGGGATAATGCCGTAAGGCAATGATATATTTCATTATGCATTTGCTAATCGGAGATATTCATATAAGCCAAAGCCTTTATTCAAATTATAAGCATCCAAAGATCTTCTAAAATTTAGTTTTACTATCTTTCAGATGGGAGAGGATGCCTGACTAGCCAACAGTCCAAAAACAGGAAAGCGAAAACTATTTAAACTAAAAAAGCTATATTAAAATGTGATAAAATGGCTAATAAACCAACTGCGGCATTCGTGCTGCTTTTGATAGGAGGCATATTCGTCCTTCTGGAAGGATTGGTAATGTCTGCCATAGGTGCTTTGGCAACATTGATATTTTCATCCGGATTGGGGGCGTTGACAGGCATTGTCGGCATCATTACTGGCATAATAATGATCGTATCCGCAGTAATGGTAAATACTACCGACAAGTCAAAGATAAAGACATGGTCCATCATAGGATTGATTATATCCATAGTGAGCCTTTTGGGCGGCGGAGGATTAATAATAGGATTTTTGCTTGGACTGATAGGCGGAATACTTGGCTTGACCTATAAAGATTAAGCCCAGTATTTGATTTCTTCTTTTTCTTCTTCTTTGTTTTTAATAATAACCCTTTACTTTCAACTTCTGTCTATGGTTTAAAAGCGCAAAGCCTGGCTAACCGCAATATATAAATATCTCATACTGCGCTATAAGTTGAACCCCAGTTCAGATGATTTAAAATGAAAGGTTTAGAAGAATATAAGGCCATGGCAGTAAAGCCTCTTTTGAGGAAAGGAAGTCAGTCATGGGAAGAATCAAAAATCCGTACGCTAGATTCGGAGGAAAAGGCATTCACAGGCAATTGCGTAAATGCGCTCAAGAACGATTTTGAGATAAAGTTTAATACGCCTACTCCAGAATGCGACCATGTAAAGGCCGCTCTGTATGCATATTCAGCGCTTGATGCATATGCACCAAAGCAATCGGACAAGAAATCACTTTCAGATTATGGAAGCTATATGATTTTCAGCGTAAGGGAGAAACGCATGAAAAACAAACAAAAGCAGAATCTTACTGCAGCTTTGCAGGAAGAGGCATTTGGCGTATTCTAAAGTGAAGATGGAAAAAAGAAAAAGAAAAAAAGAAGAAGCAATCAGCTTGCAGTTACATTCATGTTCGCATATGCTCCTTCCTCGCCTATTACCCTAACTGTATAGGTCTGATTGGCTAGCAGTTTTATTAACGGCCCAACGCCCTGGTTTGCATTTACGTGTGCATTCGCTAAAGCGTCATGTCCAAAAGCCACAGTCCCGTTGAATATCAACGTTACACTGCTACCTGCGCCTAATACATATCCGTTCGGGCCTTCAGCTTCGGCTTGTGTAAACGGTAGCGACAATGTGCCATTGCTTGTCACTATGAAGTTCAGGGCGTTATGATAGTCATGCGAAAATCTGTTTGCCTCTCCTATCGCAGCTTCCACACTCACGTTTGACACGTTTATGTTATGCATGTCTTCTATGACCGATGCATTTATCCTGTTCCTGAATTCGTTTTCAAGCACTTTGGCCATAGGGCTGTTTGCAATCGTCCCCAATATGTTTTCAGCTTCGCTTATGTCTGAGGAGTTGAACGCATTCGTGAACGCGCCAATTGCACTTACATTAAAACTTGAATTCCTTAATCCTAGCTTCTTCATGTAATTTGGGACTCCAGTATTGGTGTATGGATATGTAGTCGAAGTTGAAGGTGCGGTGGATGTGGAAGAAATGCTCGAAGTAGAAGATGCATTACTGCTGAACTTACCTGAACTAAAATTGCTTGACTGCTGGTCTGGCAGGTTCAACGAAGCATTTGCGCTTATTACGGAGCGCATGTATCCGAGCAGCATCACCTGCTTGAGCGTTACAGAAGAATTTGCATTGTTCTTCACTATAACCGCCAGATACGTGCTGTTGCCCGACGAAGTGAGCGATGCGCCTGTAATCGTTATGTTAGGCCTTACCTGTTCGAGTTTTGCTTTTGCAACTGCATTTACCCTTGCCTTGAATCCAATGTGCACGCTTGTGCTGTTTATGGATCTGTTGTTTATCGTTATTGCCCTAGCTGCAGGAACCATTAAGAATATCGTCTGGTTGGCTGCGTATATCTGCAATACTGTAGGTGACAGGTCAACTAATGCCCCGCCAGAAGTTCCGTTCAATCCAGATATCTTTATCTGGAGCCTGTTGTTCGGCACGCTCACATTGTAAACTGTCCCGTTGATGTCGATTTTTGCAGATGTTATATTGAATCTTACCATGTCAAAAGACTGGTTTAATTTGACGTGTGCAACAGCGATGGTCTGCGTGAAATTCGTCAAGTTCATAAGGTTGACACTTCCGCTTGCGTTTAGGTCAACGAATCCTGTAGAATTGGATTGCCCTGCTTCATGCAGCGCCAATCCAGAATATCCTATAACTAGGGACTGGGTGCCGTTTGGGACCTGCGGAGGATCCGTAAGCTGAACTGCCAAGGTGCCTGAAGGCACGAATGACACATTGGTCACCGTAGTAGGAGTTGTAGTCGGCACCGGCGGATGCGTTATTGATATGGCTACATATATTATTGCAAGCACTACTATTATTCCTATCAAATATGTTCCTGCTTTATTCATCTCATCACTAAACATATAAATCGATGGCAAACAATAAAAGCTTTACCGCCAGTGGAAAACGATTTAAAGATTGCCCTAGAATTATTACTGGGGGTGCAAATGGCTGCCAAAAAAGCCGAAAAGGCCAAGACTAGACCTATTTCTTTGATGTACGGATTGCGCTGGAATCCGAACAAGAATATAACTTCCACTCAATACGCTTTATACGCTGTGCAGATAGCTGTTGTAATACTGCTATCGTGGCTCGGCACTATAGCTACGCCAGTAGTGGGCCCAGGGATAGGATTCCTATACTGGGCATATCCATTCTTCGTGCTTTTCACGTTATGGTGGGGCATGTGGGGCGTCCTTGGCGCGTTCCTTGGGAGCGTAGTTGGTGCAGGACTGCTTACTGGCTTGCCTATACTGCCTGCATTGGGCTTTAGCGTAGGGGATTTCATACCTGCCATACTGATATTCCTATTATACAGGGGATACCTGATAAAACGGAACGTAGATCCATTTGGCAGGGACATACTGTCAAAACCGAAATCAGCAGCATGGTTTGCATTGTGGGTCATGGGAATAACCAACATTATCGGTGGCCTGTGGGGAGTATGGATACTTACGGTACTGGGCTTCGTCCCGGTGCATGCCTATTGGCTGGGTGCCGGTTTATGGATAACCGGGGATGCAATAGTCCTTCTGATGATGCCTTTCATGAGTAAGTACCTGACTCCGATAGTGGAGAGATACGGCCTTCTTACAAAAGGCTGGATATCATAATAAATTGCAGTGATAAGTAATGGTGCGCAAACATGGCAAAGTAACGCATGCCGAGCCTAAGGCAGAATCCAGAATAAACCGCAAAGGCGAGAAGAAGTACATACGCACCATACTATTCTATGCAAAGGCAAATTCAGTATTTGCACGCATCAACGCACTTACAAAATTCATAGTGTTGATTCTGGTCTCACTGGCCGTGATACATCTAATAACAGAGCGCACTCCAGATATAATATTCTCAGGAATAATGCTCATGGCCGTACTGCTTTTCATGGCTGATGCAAGGGTCATACGCTATCTTGTCAAAAGCTACCTGGCCATATTAATAGTTGCGCTTTTCGTGATGCTTCTGTGGTGGCTAGTATTCAACCAGGTTGGCAGCGTGGTGCTGGTGAACCTAAGGGCGTTAAGTATCCCTCTGACCATAACTACGCTTTCGTTGGAAATAGGTGTAACAAAAGTATTTGGATATGCTGCTCTGGCGTTTCTTACCCTCCTTGTGCTGATGACTACAAGGGATTCCGATGTCATAAGCGCACTCAGCAAGCTCAAGCTTCCGTTCAAAGCAGTCTTCTTTTCATCGTTCATCCTTCGCGCATTTCATATAATGCAGGGCGATTTTGAATCTATACGCCATGCGCAATTCGCACGGGGTTCGAGCATAAGCTCGGGAAAGAACATCGTTAAGAACGCAAGGAACTTTGCATCGCTTTCAATACCTTTAACTGCAGTCATGCTGAAGCGTTCCGTAGACATGGGTTCTGCGCTAGAAGCAAGAGGCTTCAGCAAGAGCAAAGGCATATCCGAATTCAGGAATGGAAGCGGTTTTTCGCGCTACGATTTTTCGATGATTGCATTGTCGATCACGGTGCTTTTTTCAGCATACCTGTTCAATCTTACACTGATGTTGGGGATAATGCGCTGATATCATGGACGCAATAAATGTCAATAAATTCTACTGGAGATATCCCACATTTACCGGCAGTGTAAACGAATTTGCGCTGAAGGGGATAAGCCTGCAAATAAAGGAGAATGAGTTCTTCGGCATAACCGGCCCAAGCGGATCGGGGAAGACCACCCTCTGTTTTGCGATATCGGGGTTGATACCACATCAGATGCATTTGTCTTATGAAGACGCAAAACAATTCATGGACGGAAGCATAAAGGTATTCAGCGATACCGTAAGCGCAGTAGTTAGGAAAAGCGGCAAGAACATAATAATAGGCAGAGGGACCATGGCCCCAACCGTCGGCATAGTGATGCAGGATCCAGAAAGCCAGTTTCTTACGATGAGCGTAAAGCAGGAGCTTTCCCTAGGTCTTCAGTTCATGGGGCTGCCTCCGGGTGAAATAGATGCAAGGATAAAAGAGGCTCTTCGCAGGGTGGGCATGTACGACCTGTATGCAGATTCAGAGCGCATACACCCTGCAGAGCTTTCAGGCGGTCAGAAGCAGCGGCTTATAATAGCCAGCTTCATAGCCATGCGGCCGAAGGTACTGATACTTGACGAGCCTACATCCGATTTAGATCCCGCCGGGAAGATGGAAGTTATAGACGCAATAGAGCGCATAAAGGAAGAACACAAGCTTACAGTCATACTTGTGGAGCACAACCCTGAAATAATGCAGAGATTTGCCGACAGGATTGCGGTAATGGATAAAGGCTGCATAGTCGCGGTAGGCACCCCGGAAAATATATATTCCGACAAGCAACTTGTCGAAAAACACAATATATACGCGCCGGAATTGACTGACGTCAAGATGGGCAAGGGAACCAGGACATACCTGACTATAGAATCGTTCGTGGCGCATGCGAGGCTGCTTAAAATAAAAGACGAAAGGGCAATCCAACCTGCGATTGAAGCTATCGAGGAGCCGTCAAAAGAGCTTATATCTGTAAAGGACTTGGACTTCAGCTATGGGGATGGAACGCATGCGCTGGATTCCATATCATTCAAGATAGCGAAAGGCGAATTCGTAGCCTTGGTGGGCCAGAACGGCTCAGGTAAAAGTACGCTGTCTAAAGTGATAAGCGGCATAGAAGGTTCGTTCAAAGGAGATGTAAGCGTAATGGGCATGGATTTGCATGCCGCCAAGAACAGGGCTCTGATGCCGTTCAAAGTGGGCTATATATTCCAAAATCCAGACCATCAAATATTCAACCGTAGCGTATATTCTGAGGTCTCGTATGGTCTGAAGAACATGGCCATGCCTGCCGAAGAAATAAATATAAGGGTGAATAAGGTGCTGAAAAACGTCGGCCTCGAGAGCAAGGCATCGGAAGATCCTCTCTTTCTGGGCAAGGGCCAAAAGCGAAGGCTTGCAGTTGCAAGCGTACTTGCAATGGAACCCGAAATACTGATAGTCGACGAGCCAACTACTGGTCAAGACTATACTATGGCAAAGGAAATAATGGAGCTTCTCAAAGGCATGAACGATGCCGGAAAGACCATATTTGTAATAACGCACGATATGCGCCTTGTAGCAGAATACTGCAAGCGGTCCATAGTCATGAATGCAGGCCATATAATATACGACGGCAGCACTGTAAACCTATTTGAGAATGATGCATTGCTATCCAAGGCGTCGCTCGTTGCTCCACAGTCTGTAAAACTTTCAAAAGAGCTCAAAAGGATAGGCATGCTGAACAATATACTGCTTACCGCGTCTGATTTGAACGATTTTTTCAGCTTTAGTGGTTTGAAGACAAAATACAAGCGCATGGATTTTGGCGCAATGCGAATGCATGCAAAAAGCATAGCATCTGCCATAAGATCCAAGCACGGAGTTCCAGGCGCAATAGTGTATGTGCAAAGAGGAGGCATGGTGTTCGGGCGCCTGCTGAGCGACTATCTGGGTGTCAGCAAAGTGTATGGGATAAAGGCCAGCTATTATAATGAATATGGGCTTCCCTCAAAAGGTGTCTATGTCAGCAGTCCAAGGGAGATACCTGAAAACAACGGATATGTACTGCTGGTGGACGATATAATAGATACCGGAAAGACGATGGCTGCAGTATCGAGCAGGCTATCGCCTATTTCTAGAAAGCTCGTGACCGTTGCGCTGCTATGCAAGGAAGGCTCATCCTTCAGGCCGGATTTCTATGGCGCCATGGCAGGTAAGGATAGCTGGATAATATTTGATTATGAAAAGGAGGAAGCATACAGGGGTTTTCAGCATGACAATAACCATGCTGGCATGAAATTCATAAAAGAAAATTTCAGGTGATGTAAACGGAAAAATCGAGATACGTAAGGATAAGCTTCGAAGAGATGCAAAGCATGAGCAAGACGATAGCACTGTCGTTCGCGCAAAAGTATGGCACCCCTGAAGCTATAATATACATAGAGCGCGGTGGCATGGTGTTCGGGCGCCTGCTGAGCGACTATTTTGGCGTCAGCAGATTATATGGCATAAGAGCAAGTCATTATTCAGAAGTAAACAAGATGATGGACGCGGTACATCTGGAAGGAATGGAAGCAGTGCCTAAGTCATGGCCCAACGGTAAGTATATACTCATCGCCGACGACATTGCCGATACTGGGAAGACGCTTAATGCGGTATTATCCGAGGTAAGGAAATCAACGCCTAACGTAGCGACCGCAACCATGCTCCGCAAACCCCGCTCAATCATACTGCCGGATTTCTGCAGCAAAACGCTGGACAACAATACGTGGGTCATCTTCGACTACGAAGAGGCGGAGACTGCTGAGGACTTCAAAAAGTCTGGCAACAAGGAAGGGCAAGATTTCATGCGCAGAAAGTACGGCGTTAGGCGCAATGCCAGAAGCAAGGCGAACCCCTCTGCAGGTTTACCTGCCAAATAATCGAGTTGGAATAATGAAAGTCATGCTTGTAGTGCATGGGTTTGTCCAAGGCGTCGGTTACAGATATCTAGTCATGAAGAACGCAGTATCCTTGGGAATTAAAGGAAGCGTAAGGAATATGCCTGATGGCAGCGTATTGATACTGGCAGAGGGTACGGAAGAGCAGATACTCCAATTGATAAGGGCTATAGACATAAGCGTTGAAAACGGCCCACAGGTCTACAAAATAGAAAGGTCCAATGTCAAGGATGGCGATTACGGGGCATTTAGGGATTTCAGCATAGAACATTGAACGGATGCGTCATTTTGGCTCATCTGCGCATTCTATCTTTACTGGCAATTCGATTCTTTCGGAAATGGCCCCGTCCTGGTCATACACGTACGCCGTTATTTTTATTGTATAATCGTCTGGAAAATTATTTGGCCTAGTATATACCTTGATATGCTTCTCTATCTTGCTTTCTGGATGAGCGATGCCCATCCTTGTCCTTCCCGTGTCCAACTCCCTGTCGTGCGCCAAGGAAAGGGGAGATTTTACATTAACATCGCATTCACACCAATAATGGTTGGTCTTGCTTGCATTGTTTAGGCTTATAACCATTGTGACATCATTCTTTGCATACGCCTTGAGCTTTTCCGGGATGAACTTTGCGCTAACGCTTAAATCGGACATGTAATTCACTCTTAGTTATAGGCAGATAGTAATTTATAAATGTGAGCAGGAAACCCTCCATCCTTGAGGTATGAGGTGAAAGCGAACTGCAAAGTATATAAACTTTAACGGTGCAATAAATATGGTCGCCATGAAAACTGCATATAAATATCGTGCATATCCTTCAAAGGTGCAGAAGGAAACACTTAACAGGCAGATGTTCCTTGCAAAGGAAATCTACAACCTCCTCATAGAGAAATCAAAAACGTATTACAAAGAAACAGGCAAAACCCTCACTGAATACAGAATGAATGTATGGATTATGCAGATAAAAAAGGAAAAGCCAGAGTTTGCAGAATTGCATTCTCAGGTCCTTCAGAATGTCTCAAAAAGGGCATCCGATGCTTACAGGCATTTCTTCAGAAGGAAGCTCTCAACCTTCAGTTGGGAGAGGATGTCACAAACTTTAATTTCTAAATACATCTTGTAAATCATCAACTGTGTGCCTATATGGAAGTCAATGAAGCAAAGCTTATAGAACGAGAGATAACACTAAGGGAGCTAAGGCTAACGAAAGAGGTCGTGGAGACCAGGCGCTCGATGGTCAGGTGGCTCGCACTCAGCCTAGGCGTAATAAATCCAGGAGAATCAAGGCTCAGTGCAATATCTGTGCTGGATGCGATGCTATACTTCCAATTCACGAAAAACGAGGATCCCACTGTAGAAGAATTGTCAGGGTACATAGGCGGGGCATGGGGTCCGATAAACGAAAAGACATTGAGGTATCATCTCCTGCAGCTAGGCAATGCAGGCGTGCTTGCGCATTCAAAAGGCAGATACCGCTTCATCATTCCTGATGGGTCAGATAAATATGACATCGATGCGTGGGTGGAGAACTATTTTGAATCTGGGATATATCCAATAAAAGGCAAGGTATCAACTGTCATAAAAGAATTGAGCAAAAGGTAATGCAATGGTGTCCAAGAATATTGTATTTTACGGCATGCTTGCGATAGCGGTCGCATTAATAGTTTTTATATCTGCGCTAATGCTAAAGCCATCATCTTCGTATAATATGGCAGTACATATAGCTGCCCTGAATTATAGCGCATCCAATGCCTTATACCCATATCAGACGTCACATTTTCTTATAACTGTGTATAACAAAGACAATTTTTACACCAAGGCCATACCTTTAGGATTTTACCTAAATGGCACCGAACTTGGTTTCTACAAAGTATCGATACCTGCAAATTCAAACGTATCGATAAACGAAAATTATACATATGATGCAAACGGCATATACCAATTCTCTGCAGTTCTTGATCCTGCAAATGTCTTAAATATAGCAAACAGGGCAGATGCATCATCTGCAGTAAACATAAATGTCAAATCCCCACAAACGCCAGATCTATATGCATTTATACCTGATAACTGGATATTAAACACAACAGAATTTTCTCTTTTCCCAAAAGGTGCGGCATTTTCATCGCTGGGATATGAATCCTACAACACTAGCAAATTTAAGATGATATTCGGCCCATCGCAAGACATAATTTCAAAGATATTTACGGACGTCTTGCCGCTGATAAATGTAGAGAATGGCGCATATGCAAGATACTCCAACGGTAGCATAGCATACGGGGCATGGATACAGGGAACATTAACGAGCGATAAGATAGCGCTTCTGCTGTCCACGTTCAACATACCTGAATACAATTTTACTGCCAACGGAAATACGGCTACTTACGCAAGGGCAAGCAACGAAACGAGCATATGCACGCTTACCAATGGAGGATGGACAAAGGTGATGGCTTACTACAACAATTCCAATAACAGTACGTGTATAAACGTTATATCTAAAGCATATTCTCCGTTTGAGGCAAACGTAATAATCAACGCATCAAAATCCAATCCCATATTCGAAGCACATCTTAGGAATTTCACATATACTAATTCAACCCCTGCTGGATACGTCTTCGGTGTTGCATCCAACAGCATGTACTCGATGAACGTGTTCCAAAACAGTTTCGGCACCTTCGCAGCTTATCTTAAAAAGAATGCGCATCCGCTTAATCTTAGCAATATAAATAATTCTACATTCAGCTGTTTAGGCCTTATATATTCGAACAACAAAACAGGCACTAGTGTATGCTCTACATACCTGTCTCCAATAAGTGGAGCAGCACAGTCCCTTGCAAATTACTCATTCATAAAATCTGAGGAGATAGGCACAAACTACACTGCAATATTATACTCCTTTGTCAATTCTTCGAATGCATTGGATGCGCATTACAATGCCGCCAAGCTGATACAAGCGCTGAACCTAAGTCAACGCAGTGCAATATGGCAACCTGCGTTCAAGAATTCGTGCAGCATAAGCAATTCTTCGATAGGGTGCAAGGCGCTCGCATTCAATACATCTAATGATTATGCGTCTCTGCAGATACTCAATAGGCTGCCACATGCAATTCACATAAACACGTTATCATGCTTCATATCTGGCGAAGAAGCCAATCAGACAATAAACCAGACAATATCTGGCGGATCAAGTGCCAATGATACGGTAGCATGTCATAATATACCCGTGCCAATTGCAAGCATCACTACTGCATATGACATGCAGATGAATTATACATACGAAAATGTAACTAGGCTAGTCAACGGCACATTTAACGCTACAAACGCATTCTTCGGATGACGCTATCGGATAAAAGGTGCTCAAAACCCGATGAAATCCTTGGCGCCCATGCCTTCGGGGAAAGCCCTTCCGTTTTCTGCCTCTACTGGGAGCTTGAGCTGATTCGCCAGCCTTTGCAGTTCGCTCATGTCAATTATCCTGTCTAAAAAGAGCTCCGCGAATGCGCTGCCTCCTATGGGTATGCGCTTCACCTTGAAAACCACGTACTGCAGCATCCCGGCGCGCTTTACCTTTATGCGTATACTTCCATCATCTATTATCGCTTTTGCAGTCTCGCTTATTATTGCAACACCTTTTTACATTTACTATATAAATATAAATAAAATAAGTTATAAACGTACCTGAGAGAAATATGTGGTTGGATGTTTCAGATAGATTCGCCTTCAATAAGCCAGTATTTCAGCATCATTGACGCATATCTATCCAGGGTGCTTCCCCATTCCATTGCATTCGGGTTATCCATTATAATCGCACTGGTGATATTCGCAATACTGCTATTCATACTGGTTACGCTTTTCGTATACCTGTTTGGATGGGCCGAGAGGAAGATAATGGCAAGGATGCAATCAAGGCACGGGCCCACATACGTTGGCAAATACGGGATACTTCAAAATATGGCAGACGTGGTTAAGCTTCTTTCAAAAGAGAACATCGTTCCTGATGAGGCAGACATGCCCTTATTTGCAATGGTTCTTCCAGTGGTGTATGCCCTCTTCGTATTGGCGCTCGCATTCATACCAATGAATGCTTCGTTTGTCGGCATAAATACTGCATTCGGGCTTATAGCTGTGTTTCTAATACTGTCATTCATGCCGCTTCTACTCTTCCTTGCAGGTTGGACAAGCGGTAACAAGTTCGGCTCGATAAGCGCCCAGAGGTCTGTGGTCATGCTGATAAGCTATGAGGTGCCTTTGATGGTAGTCATAGCTGCAGTGGCGCTCGCCTCACACGGATTTAGTCTTTCAAACATAGTCAGTTCTCAATCGCACATATGGTATGCATTGCTGATGCCGATAGGGTTCGTAATATTCTTCATAGTGATGCTTGCGGAGCTGGAGAGGCCTCCATTTGACCTGCGCGAAGCTGATAATGAATTGATATCAGGATGGCTGACTGATGTAAGCGCACCATACTATGGGCTTGCGCTCTTTTTAGATTATACTAGGATGTTTGTGGGCACGCTGCTGATATCCATATTGTTTCTGGGGGGCTGGAACGGCCCCATACTGCCTCCATTCGTATGGCTGATGCTCAAGGTGGTAATACTTACTGTATTCATAGTCATAATAAGGGCAACTACTGTGAGGATGAGGATAGACAGGCTGCTTAAGATAGGATGGACTTACCTGCTGCCGCTTTCTGTAATCAATTTATTCCTTGCATATGTAATATTTATCGTGGTTGGTGTATAAATGATAGGAAAAAGCATCATGAGGGTAGGGCAGGGCCTTATGCAAAAACCAGCTACGCTGGAATTTCCAGAGCAGAGAGAGGAGCTCACAGACAATTACAGGGGCATACACAAGCTTGACATAAAGACGTGCATAAGCTGCGCCGCCTGCGCAAGGATATGCCCAAACCAGACCATAGACATGGTCGACATAGAAACAGAGAAAGGCACGAAGAAGATGCCGCTAGTCAATCTGGAGAGGTGCCTCTTCTGTGCCCTGTGCGAAGAGGTATGCCCTCCAAAATGCCTCATATTGACAAAGGATTACAACTTCGAAGCATACGACAGAAGGGAGTATATAAAGAGGCCTGAAGACCTAGGATGAACTGGTGCAATTATGTTCGTTGAATTTTTGGCGATAGCCGCATTGGAGTTGGTTTTGATAGCTACGATATTCGCGCTGAAGGACCTTCTGCATATCGGCATAATGCTGGCAGGCATATTCCTATTAAACTCGCTCATGTTCCTGATTCTGGGTCAGCCCCTTTTTGCAATAATACAGCTTTTCATACTGATAGGCGGCATTACAACATATTTCGTGATTGGTGTCGCATCTACGAGCTATTCAAAATTCCCCCACACCAACATCGCAAAACTTGCAGCTGTATCCATCATAATGTTTGTCGTAATCGCGTATCCTATGCATGTGTTGCAATTTTCTCAGGGATCTTCGGGTACGGTTACAGGGAGCGGCATATCAAATTCCATATCTGCATATCTGCCGCTATTTTACATAATAGCTATAATGCTTTTCGCAGCTGCATTCGGCTCCATAATATTATTCAAGAGGATTGGAAGACCATGATAGAGTACTTCATAACCTTTGGCATTGCCCTCCTGTCGATAGGCATAGCTGGCATAGCATCAAGCAGGCACCTTGTCATAATGCTCATGTCAATAGAAATAATACTTGTGGGCGCATCGCTTGTGGCAATTGCGTTCTTCACGTACTATTCGGGCAGTGCCATAATCCCGCTCCTGTTTACCATATGGGCCATTGCTGCATCCGAGGTGATAATGCTCATATCGTTCTACAGGTATATGGCGAAGAGCGAATTCAGCTTAGATATAACCAAGCTTTCGGAATTGAAGGATTGATAAGCATGTTACCATTATTTGTGATTGCCCCGCTGTTATTTGGCGGATTCATATCCCTTTTCATGCGCGGCCGCTCGCATATCGCGGGATGGACTGCCTTTGCGTTCAGCATTGCATCGCTGATCCTTGCCGCGTATGAAGTGTTATATTCCTTCGGCAAAGCCTATTCGATTACATGGTTTGCAATAAGCGGGCTGGTCGTGCATATATCAATGTCGATATACACCCTCAACGCAATACTGCTCATGCTGGTAGCCCTTGTTACACCTCTCATAATGCTTTATTCAATAGGATACATGGACGTGCCCAGCGAACGCCCAAGATTTTTCTTCGAAATCAGCATCTTCGCCGCATCGATGATGCTCTTTGCGATATCCGCCAACTTCATAACCATGTTCATAGCATGGGAACTGCTTGGCATAACAAGCTACCTGCTTATCGGGTTCTGGTACCACAAGGAAAGGGTGCCTTATGCCGCTAGGAAGTCGATAACGACCATACTGATAGGAGATATGGCCATGCTGTCCGCAATGGTGCTCATATGGAACGCCTTTCATACATTCAATTTCTATTCAATAATGGCGAGCCCGTATATCAATGCAATGCAGATTCCCCTGCTGCTGATATTGGCAGCTGTGTTCACCAAATCTGCGCAATTCCCTTTTCACGAATGGCTTGCCGACGCAATGGAGGGCCCTACCCCTGTATCTGCATTCCTGCATTCATCAACCATGGTAAAAGCAGGAGTTTTTCTTGTTGCGCTGCTCCTGCCCCTTTTCTACGAAGCGCACCTGCTCTACGTTATACTGGCATTCGGCATAGCTACGGCATTCATAGGTGCGACAAATGCAATAGCAGAGCGCCACATAAAGAGGATACTTGCATATTCCACTATGGAAGACTTAGGGATAATGCTCGTCGCACTTGGGCTTCACGCGCTTTTGGCCGCAATGCTTTTCTTCATAGTACAGACGTTCTATAAGGCCCTGCTTTTCATGAGCGCAGGATCCATAATGAAGGCTAACGACAACGCGGAGAACATATACCTGATAAAAGGCTCTACAAAAAACAGGCTTCTTTTTATTTCTACGCTCTTCGGAGTAGGATCGATTGCAGGCATATTTCCATTGAGCGGGTTCTTCGGAAAAGTTGCAATAGATTCGGTAGCCAGCAACATTTACGTGTACATATTGTTGACAGTGATAGAATTTGCAAGCAGCATCTACATATTCAGGTGGCTTTTCATACCCATGCGCGATCCTCTCACCAAAGGCATTGATGCAGAGCTGACTGCCAAATACAAGAACATACCTAAGACCATGCTGTATGCTATCGCAGTGCTCGCATTGCTTGTTGCTATAGGGGGATTCGCATATGCATACCTTCCGGGATTGCCATACGCTGGCGTGTTCGCTAATACCTACATGCCATTGCACATTTCGCTTGTTTCGGGATTGACAGAAACGATTGCTGTGCTGCTTGGCATATCCGTAACCTATTACATATATGTCAAGATGAACCTGAAAGGCATGTCATCGCACAGGGCACTGCATACCCTATTATACAACAGCATTGCAGTAAATTGGGTATATTCAATAATTGCTGCGGCATTCTATGAAATCGGCGGAATAGTGAATTCATTCGATTACGCGCTTTACTGGTTCATAGTGATGGGGGGTGACGGCCTTGTATTTATAGCAGAAAGGCTAAGGAGGATAGTGAACGGGCAGATTAACGCATATGCTGTTGCGTTCGCTGCAGGCATAATATTATTGGTAATAATAATCGCAGTGTGAAAATATGATTCAAATATTGTTTATATCGCTCATTACGATTGCGATAGCAATAGCTGCCAATATTATTTTCGGAAGGAAGTATTCGCAGCATATATCAATAGCTGCAGTGCTGCTGGTACTCATATACATGTCGTATTCGATAAGTGCATTCACGTCAGGCAGCCTTGCAGTATCAGAAAGCCTGCCGTACATAAGCTCCCTGGGCATATCGTTGCACTTCACGCTCACTCCAATATCAATCATGCTCATAACCATGTCATTGATAGTAACGCTTGCCGCGATCGTATGGCAGGGCATCAGGGGTGCAAACACGCGTTCTATAAATTCACTGCTGTTGCTTTTCCTGCTCTCTGCGATAGGCCTGTTCGCATCTGCCAACCTATTCCTGTTTTATATCTTCTGGGATGTCGGAGTAATATCCGTATTCTTCATCATAAGGTCGTTCGGAAGCGCATCTCGGGATGTGGCGTCGAAGAACTTTTTGATATACTCCATATTCGCCAGCGCGCTGTTGCTCTTTGCGATAATGCTGATATACTTTTATACGCCAGTAGGGTCATTCAACATAAGCTATATAACTGCGCATTCTTACGAAATACCTATCGACATACAGGAATCAATATTCATGCTCATGTTCATCGCATTCGCCATAAAGATGCCGGTATTTCCATTCCATTCTTGGATGCCAAACGCGTATTCTGATGCCCCCACGTCTGGTTCCGTGGTGATTGCAGGGGTGCTCTCAAAATTCGGCGCATATGGGATGCTCGTATTATTCTATTTGCTTCCCGTAGCGGAAACGCTTAAAACATACGTATACGCTATAGCTGTAGTATCCGTATTCTACTCTGCTTTCGCAGCGATGAGGCAGAACGACCTGAAGAAAATGGCAGGGTATACGAGCATGATCGAAAGCGGCATAATACTGGCAGGCATAGCCTCATTGAATTATCTAGGCGAATACGGGTCAGTATACATGATGCTTGCACACGGATTCACAATTGCATTGATGTTCATAGCGATAGGTTCGCTTGAGTTTGCATACGGCACCAGGAGCATAAGCATACTCAAGGGGGCGGTATCATCGGCAAAGTCTGCTTCCTATTCATTCATGCTTGCAATATTCGGTTCCACCGGCATGCCATTGACTGCAGGATTCATCGCAGAGCTGATGATATTTATAGGCACTGTGAGCGCATTCGGATTATATGGCATCGTGCCGCTGGCAGGCATAATACTTCTTGGTGCATACATGTATCTGGCAGCAAGCAGGTCTATAATGTCAACAAAGGAAAAACTCAGTGAGGTGGGAATCATAGGCAAATCACAGAAAGCTGCAATGGCAATAGCAATCGCAGCTGTATTGTTCTTTGGCGTATTCCCATTCATATTTCTCAATATGGTGAAGATTTAGGTATTCAGATGGCGTCAATAGAATATTTTGGATATGCGCTGTTCGCGTTGCTTGCGTTGCTGGCTCTTGCAGCAATGGCCGCACCATTCCACAGGCGTAAAAAGGTGTCATTCGTTTTAGGGGCGGTCATACTTGCGGCCATAACACTGACAGCGTCATACCTATTTGCCTCGGGGTCAAGCTTCTATCTGCTAAATATATTCAGGATATACCCATTTTCAATGCTGTTCGTAGGCGTATTCTCAATATTGCTGCTATTGGTGATGGCTCTTTCATACGATGCACCTGGCAGTTTCGATTCTTTCTTCATGTTGTTCGGGTTTGCCGCTTTGGGCATAGTCATGGTCCCCATGGCGTCATCACTGATAGGGCTTTTGCTGTCGCTAGAACTTGCATCGATACCAACCGTATTCATGATAGCGATAAACGGCAAGAAGTTCATAGAATCATCGGTTAAGCTCCTAATAATGTCGGGCATTGCAATATCTATATTGGTATTCGGGATGGCGCTTGCATTCCCCTATGATGCCCAGTTGTCATTGGTGCAGATAGGCAGTGCATCGGGGCCGATAGAAGGCAGCTATCTCGCCCTCCTGGCGTTGGTGCTTTTCATAGGCGGTCTATCTATAGAGGCCGCACTATTTCCGTTCAACCTGTGGGTTCCTGACGTGTACGAGGGCGCCCCGGCAAATATGTCTGCTATGCTTTCAGGCATAAACAAGAAGGTCGCATTGGTGGCAATGATGGAAATATCTTTTGCCATGTTTGCAGTATACAGCAGTACATACGTAACCATTTTCATGGTCCTGTCCATATTTACCATGTTCTTCGGCAACCTTGCCGCAATGGTGCAAAAAAGTGTCAAGCGACTTTTAGCATATTCATCTATATCGCAGGCTGGCTACATACTCGTAGGGTTTGCAGCGGCATCGCAATATGGTTTGGAAGCTAGCATATTCCAGATGATAACGCACTCCTTCATGATCATAGGTGCATTCGCCGTAATAATGTTCTTGGAAAATCAGGGCATAAAAACCATAGACGAATACCGCGGGATGAGCTCAAGAAACAGGTATCTGTCAATTGCGCTATCGCTTCTATTGCTCTCTATGGCAGGTGTGCCGCCCCTGATGGGCTTTGACGGCAAATTCCTGCTCTTCACAAGCGCAATAAAATCTGATCTGTTGGCTCTAGCATTCATAGCCATACTCAACAGCTTCCTGTCGATCTATTATTATGGCAAAGTCATCATCGCAATGTATCAGCCAAAGAAGGAAGAAAGGATAGTGGCGCCTAAAGCGATAATTGCAGTCATATCCATAGCGCTGTTCGTGATAATAATATTCGGCATGTATCCGCAGCCCATAATAAGCATAGCTGCAAAGGCCGCATCTGCACTGCTTGGCATATAACAAAACATATTAATATTATAAAACCGGAATTATATTGGCGAGTAAATGCAAAGCCATATAGAGCTTGATAAGAACGCAAAAGAACAGGTCAATAACCAGGAAATCAAAAGGTATACAACTTCAAATAAGGAAATAAAGGAGCTGCTCAAGCGCGTCTTTGCTGCAGAAGACAAACTGATCGAATACAACTCGGTTCTTAAAAGGCTAATGTCCTTGAGGGGCTCTTCAAAGCTGAAGAACGAAGCAGCCAAATCAGAACTGTCAAAGGCTATGGTGTGCACGCTTGAAGAATTGCGGAAGACAGAAGACGGTCCGTTGGAGTACATAAGGGAAAGCACGCTGGATCTTTATGGTTCATACCGCATAGCTCGAATACTGCCATTATACCACAACGATATGCCGGCGCAGTTCTATTCTCTTAAGAAAAACTCAATGCAGTTATTTCAATATCCTGTTGAAGGCAGCTATAATCAACTTCAAACCGCATATATGGATATCTATACCGATATTCCTGCAGTGGAGTACAATAAGAAGAAGTGCAATGAAATCGTAGACGATATGATAAAGCATCTAAAATCTGCATATGCTACTTAATCAGACAGTCCCCTCAGGAAGAATCTTTTTATCATAATCTTCGGGCTGTCCATATCTCCATATTTGCTGAAGAAATTCTCTGCCCCTAAAAGCTTTGCGGTCTTCATGAGCAGTTCAAGCCCGAGCGCTCCGCTTCCAGAATAATATCTGTGCAAAATTGAGTGGAGTCTAAGGTCAAGTCCGTATCTCTTCCTCCATTCGCTCTCGTATGCCGATAGCGGAACATTGCTGTTTATGTTGCGTATTATTATTTCAGAAGCAGTCTTAGCGCATGAGGCACCGAATATTATTCCTCCTCCGGTGGTTGCTTTTATCTGCCCTGCCGCATCGCCCACTAGCAATACATTGCCGCTTACGGTTTTCTTTCTTGCAGCCAACGGGATCAGGCTCGCATGCATCCCATCCTGTACTGCGCCGTCTATTGTTTGCTTTATCAGATTGTTCTTCACCAATTTTTCAAATGCGCTCCTGCTGTTGCTTTTAGAGCTATCGCTGGTGCCTACCCCTATCTCAAGTTTAGAGTCAGAATACGGCGCCATCCATCCGAAGAACCTGTTAGAAATGCTGTTTGAAAAAAACAGGTCCACTACGTGCTTATCCTCAATTTTAGCCTTGCTGTACTCAGCTTTATACGTCAATACATACTCATTTATCTTAGGGAATCCGAATGCCTTAGCGACGCTTGAAACTGCCCCGTCCGCACCCACCACTATGGAATCCGGATCACTGGCAATGCCTTTTATATCCTTTTCATACAGCCTTTGCCCAAGTACAACATCTACGCCAAACGACAACGCGTCTTTGTAAAGCGCCTCAACAAACATGCCGCGATCCAGAACATACGCCTGCACGGATTTTGACTTCACGTTCAATTCAGCCTTATTGGCATGCAGCCGTGCGCCATACAGGCTGTTTACGATAGAGCTTTTGTAATTTATTTGGAGCCTTTCAAGCCCGTTCTTGGAGAGTATGCCGGATGCCCTCTCAGCCCCGTCCGATACGCGCTTTTTGCCATCGTATACCGTAACATATATACCCTTCTTCGCGAGCGCAATGGCCAGCGTTAAACCTATGACTCCAGCTCCAATTATTGCAACATTTCTAGCCATATGAAAAAGGCACCTATAAATACTATATATTTATATTTTTGTTTTTAAACTTATCTATACATGGTGGTTATACGGCTTCAAAGAAAAATGGCAACACAAAAATAGAAAAAAACACACAGCAGCCTAATTCTACGGGCAATATCGAGTTCCCAAAGATAAAAATACAGAATATAGTTGTAAGCGCCGACCTTCATGCTGTAATAGACTTATATGCGCTTTCAAAGGAAGTGAAAGCGGTAGACTATGAGCCAGAGCAGTTTCCCGGGGCAATATTCAGGATCGCCGAGCCTAAGGCCGTTATAATACTATTCAAGAACGGAAAGATGATATGTACTGGAGCTAACACTGAAGTAAATATAAGGAAGGTACTGACATACGCAGCCGGGATAATGTCAAAGTACGTGATATCGCTAAATGTACCTGGCAATGAAAGCAAGCCGCAGAGGCCGTCAAAGCAGGTCAAATGAGGGATTATTCAGAATCCCTTACTTTTTTAAGCCCGGCTTCGAACAGCTTAAAAAATCTTTCCCACGAATAATGTTTTTTGACCCTCTCAATGCCGTTCCTGCCCATCCTCTCAGCCATGTCCGCATTGCCTGCCACTAACGCCATTTTACTGGCCATCTCCTCCTTGCTGTTTGCAAGGAACCCTGTTTCTCCGTCGATTATGGTCTCCGTTGGTCCACCCTCATTTACTGCTATTATCGGCTTTCCGCTTGCCATAGCTTCCAAAGGCACCAGCCCGTAGTCCTCGTTGGACGGCGTATAAAGCACAGCGGTGGATTTAGAATAGAAATCTATTAGCTCCGCCTCGCTTACACTCTTAGCTACTATCACATTTCCCGTTTCTGCAGCAAGCTTCATCACCCTAAGGTAATATTCATAATAAAATCTATCCTTGGAAATGTCGCCCAATATGATGAGTTTGTAATCGCTGAATTTCTTGTTCTTCCTGAATATCCTGAACGCCTCTATAGCATAGTCCTGCCTTTTATTGGGCGATATTCTTGACGGATAAAAGAAATACTTTTTATCGCCCCTGTTCCTATATTTATCATAGTCCACCCCTCCAGGAAGCACCCTGGCATCATCCCTATTAAGGTATTTTGATATCCTGCCCTTGGTGTTCCTGCTGTTGGCAAATATAAACTCTATGTCCTTAGTCACATTTCTATCTATGCGCCTGACAATCTTGGCTCCCGCTGCGTATACTGGCTTCTTTATAGGGTTCCTTAACGACATCCTGTAACCGTAAAGGTCATATACCTCCCTTAAAGGCGTATGGCAGTACCACAATACCCTATCATTGTGCTTCCTTATCCAGTTGCTCGGGGATATGTGTGCATTTATCACATCGTAGTCCTCTTCGACCTTGAAATTGTAGAAGCCCATACCATAATCCAGGCCCTGTGCAAGCCTTCCATACGGCATCATCCGTCCAAACATGCCGTGTCCTATGGTCTTTATGTCAATGCCCTTGAACTCGTCGAATGTGTTATTCTCCTTATACTCTGCAGTATATACTGTAGCGCCATAATGCTGTGCAATCTTGAGTATGACTCGCTCTGCGCCGCCTTTTAGGGTAAGGTTTGCCTGTGCGATTACTAGTTTCAATGCAACACCATAAATAAATCTCTTAAAAGATTAAAATGATATGCTATTTATGCTGTTATATGGCAATGTAAGGTTCCAAACAGCATAACTTAAGCGGCGCGATAAGCACTATGCTCTTATAAACATGATTCAAAACAAATAAATAATAAAAAGTAGATAGCTTTATGCTGGTTTTCATGGATTTGGGTGAAGGCCTTAGACAAGCGCTTGCGAAGCTGTCAAGGGCAACTATAATAGATGCTAAGACTATAAAGGAGTTCAACAAGGAGCTCCAGAAGACGCTTCTGTCTTCAGACGTAGAAGTAAGCCTGGTCTTCAAGCTCACAAAGGCCATAGAGGATAAGGCGCTCAAGAGCCGCCCGCCTGCAGGCTTGGATCCAAGGGAATACATAACAAACATAGTCTATGATGAGCTTGTAAGCCTAATGGGTTCCACCTACGCTCCAAAAATGGGCAGGCAAAAGATACTTCTAGCTGGATTATATGGTTCAGGCAAGACGACCACTGCCGCAAAGCTGGCCAAATACTATCAAGATAGAGGGTTCAGCGCAGGCGTTATATGCTGCGATGTAGTCCGCCCTGCCGCATACGAGCAGTTAGAGACGCTTGCAAAGCAGGCTAACGTGGGGTTTTTTGGCATAAAAGGCGAGAGCGATGCGGCAAAGATAGCTGAAAAAGGGATTCAAGAGCTAAAAGACAGGAAGGTCATCATATGCGATACTAGCGGAAGAAATGCTCTCGATTCACAGCTCATAAACGAGTTGAAAGCAGTAAATAAAGCGTTCAATCCTGATGATAAAATCCTGGTTATAAGCGCCGACATAGGGCAGGTTGCCGGAAGGCAGGCGCGAGAATTTGATTCCGCAATAAAGCTTACTGGTGTCATAATAACAAAGCTGGATGGTTCTGGGAAAGGCGGCGGAGCACTGAGTGCTACCAATGCTGCAAACTCCAGGGTTCTGTTTATAGGCACCGGAGAAAAATTGAAGGATTTGGAGCCGTACGATTCTGACAGGTTCATAGAGGAGCTGCTCGGCATACCTAACATATCAAAACTTGTTGAGCATGTGCAGAACGCAATAGCCGAATCGGACATAAAACAGGAAGAAGTAGACATAGACAAGTTCAATTTCGAAAGCTTTTACGCACAGTTGAAAACCTTGAACAAGGTCGGACCACTAAAAAATGTTTTCGGCATGATGGGCGCTCCTGATGTGCCTAAAGACATGCTTGAAAAAAGTGAAGGAAAATTGCAAAAATACAAGGTCATAATAGCTTCAATGACTCCGCAGGAGCGGTCTAATGAAAGGCTTATACACGACGCCAAGAGGATAAAAAGAATCGCAATGGGCAGCGGCACTACGGAGAAGGATGTGCATGAATTGCTTTCAGATTTCAATAAGATGAAGAAATCATTCAATCTGCTAAAAAACGATAGGAATATGAAACGATTTTTCTCGAAGTTCAGCTAAGATGGTAAATAATAAGCCATCATCAAACAAAACAAAAAGAACACAAAAATAAAAAAACAAATCAATGGGTTAATACCCAATCTATCTCTTCTTTGCCTTTTTCTTAGAGCCCTTCTTAGCGCTCTTTGATGCGCTTTTCTTCGTGCTCTTTTTTACTTTTTTCTTGGCTGCCATTTGCTCACTTTTCAGCAACATTTTTGTATGTTAACAGCGAAAGTATATAAATATAAATACGTTATGCATTACACCTGCATCTATATAACTTTACTAAAGTACCAAAGCATATACACAGATATATGTGTCACTGGGATCAAATGGCGAACAAGGAATATCTTGAAGGAAGGCTTAAAGAATTGGAAGCGGAGCTTTCCAAAACCAAGGACAACAAAGCAACAAACAAACATCTTGCAAAGCTTAGGTCCAAGGTTGCAACGGTCAAAAAAGAGGTCATAAACGCAAGCAAAAGGGTCCATGGGAGCGGATTTTTCGTAAAAAAGACCGGAGATGCTACAGTAACGCTGCTTGGATTCCCAAGCGCTGGCAAATCTTCGATACTCAATGCGCTTACCAATGCAAATTCTAAGACCGCGCAATATGCATTTACGACGACAGATATAATTCCAGGCATTATGATATATCGCGATGCGCACATCCAGATATTGGATATGCCAGGACTGATTGCAGGTGCGCATAAAGGTTTGGGCGGCGGCTCAAGCGTCATAGCGCAGATGCGCGTATCCGACCTTGTCGTATTCGTGATAGACATCACAAATCTAAGCCAGATAAACACCATACTGGACGAACTCTTTTCATTGAACATATACATAAATAAGAAAAAGCCAAACATCCAGTTAAGGCAGAATCGGGACGGGCATGGCATACTGCTAGAAGTAAACAAGTCAAGGATGTCATATGACGATATAAAGGTTGTCCTTAACGGGTTTGGGATATTCAATGCAAATGTGAGGATATGGGATCCTGTCGAAGAAGACGAATTCATATCATTTATATCGAACAAATCGCTTTATTTGAATGCGATAATGGTGCTTAACAAGATAGACATGGCTCCAGATTTTCAGAAGATTGCAGACCAAATATCGTCTAAATACGGGATGGAGGCAATCCCAATAAGCGCGCTTAATATGGACAATATAGAGTCACTTAAAGCAAAAATATACGGTAATCTAAGCATAATGCGCGTTTACTTAAAGCCAAGGCTGGACAAGATCGGACAGCCCATAACAACAAGATCGGGCATCACTGTGGGCAATCTGGCAAAAAGGCTGCATACGGAGATATCAAGCGAACTAAAATGTGCATATGTAAACGGCAGAAGCGTAAAGTTCGCCAATCAAAGGGTTGGCATAGAGCATGTGCTTAAGGACGGGGATTCCATCACATTTATAAAAATAAAATGAATAAAGATGAATAGTTAGCATTTGTGGTTCATATGGCAATAAAATACTGGGAATTTGAAGACGCCCCTTTGAAGGATAAGATAAGGTCGCCAAAAATAAAGGAGATTGCAAAGATATTCTT
Source organism: Microcaldota archaeon (assembly GCA_021792395.1). Classification (GTDB taxonomy): domain Archaea; phylum Micrarchaeota; class Micrarchaeia; order Micrarchaeales; family Micrarchaeaceae; genus JAMCYW01. The sequence goes on along the minus strand of JAJYUR010000004.1, from coordinate 20,935 downwards.
CGAGAATGAAACTGAAGCATACAGGTTCAGCAAACTTATTTTAGCGGTAAAGAAAAACAGCAAACTGAGGCTCAAAGACATACCTGAAGGGATACCGATTGCAACTGCAAAGCGATATCTTGATTATGCCGTGCAGATAGGTCTGATAAAGCATGAAGCTAATGCGTACGAGCTCACAGATAGGTATTCCCGCCCATTTAGAAATATAGCTGCATACATAAAGGCGTGGATGGATAGCGATGCCGAAGAAGACCTGGAAACCGAATTTGCAAATGCGCGAACTGAAAAACAAAAGAGGCGGGGCGGAAGGGCACAGCCAAATCAGGCCGCCGACCCTGCAGTGCCTGAACCATGATTTTATAATTCACTTGCAGCGCAAAGCATTGAAGCACCAAGCGTGCGCCATACGTTGCAGTTTCAATCCTCCATCATTCACTGCTATTAATCCTTTTGGTCCATTTTACAAGTGCGTCTACCATTTCCGCAATGCGTTTCTTTGTTTCTTCATCAACGACTGTGCCATTCTCTATCTTCTTATGTGCATCTGTCACGAACATTTGCGGTTTCTCTAGCGGATGCATGTTTAGGAATGAGGCTATCTCCCTGAAATGGTATTGTGCAACTGCAGTGCCTATGCTTCCTCCTGTTGCGCCGAATGTAGCTACTGGTTTGTCATCGAACGAGTTGTCGCCGTACGGCCTTGAAGCCCAGTCTATCGCATTCTTCAAAACACCCGGAAGCGACCTGTTATATTCAGGTATCGCTATGAGAAGCGCATCTGCTGATCTGATACTCTCTTTGAACGCCTTTACCTTAGCCGGCGCATCTTTTTCAAGATCCTGATTATACAGCGGTATGCCCTCTATATCAAATATCTCTATCGTAACTCCTTCTCTAGACAATCCTGCAGCTGCTTTTATCAGGGCTTTGTTGTATGAATCCTTCCTCAGACTCCCTGCAAATGCCAGTATCCTAATATTGTTGGTCATCTATTCACCTTAAACATAAATGGCGGGCCCGGCGGGATTTTCACAAAGCTATAAACGTGTAATACCCTATTTTGAACCCGCGACCATCAGCTTAGAAGGCTGTTGCTCTGTCCAAGCTGAGCTACGGGCCCGCATTGCGCATAAACTTAGCGGTGCTAATATTAAAGAACCTTTTTGTATTTTCAGTTAATGCGCGCGCTGCATCCTCATACCTAATCCCTTTGGCGTCTGCTATAATATTCACCGCCTTATCGACATCAGAAGGCGTCGAATTTGCAGTTGGCGAATCCGTTTCAGCCATCAGGTTCCCTATTGGCACGGCTTTTATTGCCGATATCCTGGACCCTGATTTTAAGGGAGGTATAGACATCATATAGCCACGCCGCGCTGCTTCAATTGCATCATCTGCACTGCCCTCAAAGAAATGCAGATGCACCGCATTTGCACCCTTTTCATTAAGTATGTGCAGTACCTGCGGCATCGCATTCCTAGAATGTACGCTTATTGGCAGGTTAAGTTCATTTGAAAGGTCTATGAATGTTTCAAACAGTGCCATCTGCTTTTCTATGCTATTAACCCCATGTGCATGTGCAAAATCAAGGCCTATTTCGCCTATGGATTTAACAATATTCTTATTCTCCCTTATCAGGCGTATATTATATTCTATCTCATCGTCGCTTATGTTTTCTGCATAATCAGGGTGTATGCCCAATGCAGGGAATACATGCCTGCCGTCAGATATCTCAAGCGTCTTAAGGTTTGATTTGGTATCGACCCCATTGCTTATCATGGTCGCTACTCCCTTAGCAATCGCGTCTGCTGTCGCGCTGCCATCAAAGGCATATAGGTGGCAATGTGCATCTGCCAACTCTACCAGCGTTTTATATTTTGATTCGTCCCCAGAAGTCATCTGTTTTGCGATTACCGCCATATGATTACCAAAGCAGTATGCAACAGGTGCATAACCTGTAATAAATGTAATGTTAGGTAAAATATAATTATATATAACACAAAGAGTTATACAAGGTAATCTCATGCAGCATAAAAAAAATGCCAGAAAGCAAAAGATTCCATATGTGGGAATAAACGTTGCATTGCTTGCAATTATAATAGTATTGCTGGTAGTGGCATTTGCCGATATGAATTCTTTGAACGCCAAAATTGATTCCCTGCAAAGTAACATTGCGCTCCTAGCATCGCAACCCACATCTACTGGCTCAGCTAGCGGAACTTCGCTGCTTTTGATAAAAAGCTATAACATAACTGGCAGCATGATAGTGCCCAATACATCATTGCCCGGATTTCCAATCATAACTGCAAATGCTTCATTTGGGCAAAGGCTTACGAACATAAACAAGCCCCTCAATTCATCGTATCTTTCGGTGATAAACAACGCTCCTAACTCTTATTTTGAGACTGCAGGCCTCATGCTGCTCAACGGCAGCATAAGCAACGAAGTAGGCGTAACGCCTGCAAAGGTGAACCCATTCATACTCAATGGCAAGCCGACCGTAATATACTTGGGGTCCATAACATGTGTATTCTGCGGAGAGAACAGGTGGGCCATGGCGCTTGCGCTAGGAAGGTTTGGAAATTTCTCCAATCTGTTTGAAGGATATAGCTCTTTCGGCGACCACGACCTGCCTACCCTATATTGGTCCCCTTCGCACTACAACGTTTCCGCGGAGGACCTCGGCAACTTTTATAACAGCAAATACCTTAATTTCATATCTATAGACGACGCAATGCCAATAACCGGCGGCTTCCAGCTCAATTCTCCTGCACTTATACAGCAAAGGATAAACGCTACCGGCAATGTACCCTACAAAGACGCATTTGAATTTATAGTAAAGCTGAATAATTTCCAGGGCACCCCATATACCATATGGGGCAAATACAACGTGCCCGGGGCGGACGCGGTGGATTTCGGCAATTCCACTCCAACAACGCAAAACCTTACGCTTACGTACATGACCCATAAGGATGTGTTTAATGCCCTTTCAAAGCCAAGCGATCAATTCGCATGGACTGAATATGCAGCTGCAGACATATACATAGCGATGGCGTGTTCGTCCATCAGCAATTCCGCGCCTGTATGTACTCTGCCTGCAATACAGCAGCTTGAGGTGAAAGGAGGATATTAATGAAAAAAGGTTTTCTTTCCAGCCGCGCCAAGGCACTGAAAAAGGTATTTACAAAGCCGTTGTATATAGCAATAGCGATCGCAGCATTCATTGCATACTACCTTTTTTACAATTATCTGATAAGGCTGAGCAGTTATGGAATATTCATAACTACCGTACCTATGTATCTGGTAGACATGCTGATAGCAACGTCTGCAATTCTATTGAGCCTAAGCGTCTTCGGAATTATGCAAAGCAGGAGAAGGCGCAAATCCCTTTCCAAATCAGCCATACCTAGCAGCGCAATAAGCGTAGCTATGCCCTCTGTAGGCGGGCTGGTGGCAAGCTGCGGATGCGAAACGCCGATACTTGGATCCATATTGTATCCGTTGGGCCTTAATTTCATAGCTGTAGGCAACGTGATATCATTCATATCGAGATATAATTTCACCCTTCTGGGGGTTTTTATAGCGATAAATATAATGCTGATTTTTTATCAGTCCGGAAAAATACCTAAAACCGGCGTATAGCCCATAATGCATATGCCCATCGCACAAAGACGCACATTGGAAGGTATTTAAATTTTATCATATCATATTAAATGTTCAAAAATGAGGTTTAAACGGTTACATTATTACATAAATACGGAAAATGAAGTGTTGAAGGTGGTAAAATGAATGCAATATCCAAAATGATAATGCACTACAAGAGGACAAAGAGGGAACAGAAACTAGCCAGCGATCCAAATAACGACAGGGAATTCATAGTCATAAAGGACAGCCCGTATTCATGGCATATGGAATGGCTTGATGAATACGAAGAGGCTAGGAAAGAAGCAGAATTTCATAACTGATTTTTAAGGCAAGTATCTTCCCAGGCGTCAGAAGCAGAAGATAAAATAAAAGCATGTCAACTTTTTTAGACTTGCAGCATATAATATATTTGGTGTAATAATGCCATCTGGCAAGGGGTATGGTCATGTCTGGCGCAGGCATGCAAGCGGCAAAACCAAAATTGGCAATCCAAAAAATAAAACTCTGCATGGGAAGGCGCATCCCAAAGCCAAAAAGGCTATGAATAATAAACGTACCAAAAATGCCAAAATCTACGCAGGCATACGCTTGCATAAGGCTTTACGCCCAGAAAGGCCCAATGGTGAAAAAACAACCAAACACGTGCATTCGAATCAAGATATGCATGCCGTCATTCCAAAATCAATAAATGAGGCTCTTATCCTGGACATACTTGGAAACCGCGATGCGGTGTCTGCAAGCGGCGAAAGCGTACTTCTTGCGCAGATACTGTCAAGCTTTACGAAAAGCATGAGGAAACTTTCATATATGGCCGGCATATCCAATGGCATGTTCCTATACCGGATCAACAAACTGCAGAAACGTTATGCGTGGTACCAGGATTCCATAAAGGACCTATCAGAATTCTTCGAGAAAGCCGGATATATAGCATCAAGCTATGACATTTTTCCAGACAAGGTGGTCATAAAGCTTTACGGCACAGGTCCGGATTTGGGTGGCAATATGCACGTCTTTGAATCCGGTGTAATATCTGGATTTCTTACTGCCGCCATCGGGCATTATGTCCCTGTCAGCGAAGAGGAATGCAGGCATTCAGGCGCTAGCTATTGCAGGTTCTCAACATCCAATTCAAAATCCGCCGAAGGTGTGGATAAGGGCCACCTGCGCCACATAAACGCTTTAGCTAAATACATCTCAGATGGCAACCCCCAGGCAAAATCTGGCAAGTTTTCAAAGAGCTACCTTAATCTGATATACCAGGTCATAATGGAGAGGGAATACCTGGATAATATGAAGGATTTGCTGGGCTACTTCGGAAAAACCATATTGCAGATGTCCAATGCAAGGAAATCCAAGAAGCTAAAGGTTGGCGATTTGGCTGCATTGGCACAGCAAAACATAAACCTATTAAACCTTGGCAAGTTAAATATTAAGAGCGCCAATGCGCTGGACGCTGAATTGATGTTCGATTCATCACAGTCCCGCAGTGAATTCGTGGAACTTGCGGTAGCCTTTCTAAGCGGGGTACTTGGAAAAAACATGGCTCGGGATGCCAAGCTCAAGAGCGAAAATGATTTATACAGCATAAGAATAAATAAAAAGAATAAGTGACAAATTCAAGTTGATCCTATGCCTCTGGAATTCATGGATAAGATAGCCCCATACATACCTTCAATAAAGGGCCCAGCTAAGCCCCTCTCGTTAAGGGAGAAGATGTACTGGACGGCAGGCATACTTGTGGTATACTTCTTGCTTTACAACATATATGCAATAGGCGTTAATCCTACCGCCGTTACTCAGCCGTTGCTGCAGCTCATAAGCATAATATTCGCAGCAAAGGTCGGCAGTCTCATCACCGTCGGCATAGGTCCGATAGTATTGTCTAGCATAATCTTGCAGCTCGTATCAGGTTCGGGCATAATAAAGATAGACCTCAATGACATAACTAACAAATCGCGATGGCAGGCCATGCAGAAGCTCTTCGCCATGTCCATAGCCGTAATAGAATCACTGATATTCGTCATAAGTGGATATGTGCCAGTAGCATCATCGTCGGTCATAGGATATGTCGTGCTGCAGATGGCAATCGGCGCCATAATAATAATATTCCTCGACGAAATAATGACAAAATACGGGATAACATCAGGTATAAACATATTCATAGCTGCTGGTGTTTCTTACGCAATAGTAGCTGGAACATTCAGCATACTGATACCCGAAGCGATAGCTGCAATACAGGCTGGAGGCGCAGCTGCCCCGGCAAATGCTCTGATGGCGTTTGGTCCGCTCTTCTTCGCAGTAATAATATTCCTAGTAAGCATATATGCATATGAAATGAAGGTGGAGCTTCCCCTCAGCTTCGAGCAATTGCGGGGCATTGGTGGAAGGCTTCCAATTCCATTCTTATACGTCAGCGTGCTCCCCGTCATACTTGCATCGTCACTAGAACTCAGCCTTACTGTATGGTTTAGATTCCTTGCAGGGGTCCACGGCACATTCGCCGGCCTTGCGAAGTTCATCGCCTTTTATCAGCCCGTAGGGGGCTCATTACAATTGAGCGGCGGTTTGGCATACCTTATATCCCCTACATTTCCATTGCCGTACGCCGCGCCATATGGGATAGGCGGATATGGCGCATATTTCAGCTATCTGCTGACCCATACAAGTGAGCTTTTCCTGCCGTGGGGCGGGATGCTATTAATCCCTGAGTGGATACACGTCTTAGTTTATATAGGCGTGCTGCTTGTGCTTTGCGTGATATTCGGGAAGTTCTGGATAGAGATGACCGGGCAGAGCCCCAAGCATCTTGCAGAGCAGCTCGGCACAACTGGGTGGCAGATACCTGGCTTCAGGAGGGACCCAAGGATTATAGAGAACGTGCTCAACAAATACATACCAAATGTTACTGTATTGGGCAGCCTGTTCGTAGGGTTCCTTGCAGCCATAGCCACGCTTACCGGGGCCATAGGCACAGGCATGGGTATACTTCTTACTGTCGGCATAATATACATGGTATACCAGCAGTTGCTACAAGAAAACCTATACGAAACATACCCGATACTGGAGAAGATTACGAAATAGGCAGGAAAGTTTTCCTGTGCATGTTTTCGTTTATTCATCATCTAATGCTGGCAATGTAAATGCCTTAGTGCAAACATCTGCGCTATAGCATTACCATAAGCCTGCAAAATCAATTCAGTATCGATATGTTTGCGGCTACACCATTGCTCTGCAATGGCAGGCCTGAGAGCCTAAAATTGCCTACTGCTACGAATTCGCCGCTAGTAGAAGTATCAGCCACCACGCGCAACGTCAAGTTTTTACCAATCAAAGTCCCTATAGGTATAGTCACATTTCTGAATGTGTATGACCCGTTGGCGCCGAACGCGCTTTCGTTGAACGTATTGTAATGCGCTATTATCCTAGGTATCCCGTTTTCAAGAATCTCTACATAAATTAAATTGTTTTCGGGGCTTATGGTTTGAAAATCAATGAAATGTTCAGATGCATAGAACGGGCTTGAAGTCAGGTTTCCAGCAGCATTCGAGGACCCGCAGTTGTATGTGGAAGCAAAATACGTGCCGTTGTATCCTGCCCACTGCCCTCCAGCAGTGCAGTTGTGCGTATCTGCATAGCTGGCATTTATCGGTTTGTTACCAAAGCCTTTGCCAGTAAGGTTCCAGCCTATATAAGTGCCGCTTGAGAATTTACCATTGTATATATTTTTGTATACTGCATTCTTCGGAGGCACAAGCGTAGTATTCAAGTTTATTATCGAATATCCATTGTTGCAGGACCCTCCAGCAAAACTTCTATGCATTGTTATCCTATAGGTCTGTGCAGGCATGGAAAAGTTGCTAAATAATGCTATGCAGCCATAGTTTACGCTCTGGTTAAGGTATGTGACGTTATTCGCGCCTATAATTGTGAAATTAGTATAGCTGCTGTTGCCGTTTGCAAGCCATACGCCTAATGCACCCCCTCCCCATGTGCATGTCCCAGTGTACGTTTTGTTGAACATAGCAGACAATATGGAGAAGTTATTGCAGCTTGCAGAATATATTACCGTAGTAGTAGACACAGTGCTGGTCACGGTAGTGGTAATAGGAGATATAGTCGTAGAAGCAGGCAGCTGATGCAATATAAAATTATACCCGGTAATCAGGTATCCCAGTATTGCTATCACTATAATCATTATTACCCATACTAAAAATCCTTTGTGCATAATACAACCACTTTATGTATAGGTATTTATTTATATAGTATAAATATTTTCTTATTCAGATACTAGAGCTTATAATGCTTAATTAAGGTGTAATTTTGGGAAGCATACCTAGAAAGTGGAAGAAAAAAGGAAGAATGCGCTGGAAATGGCTCAAGAAGAGGCGAAAACGCCTTAAGAGAGCGCAGAAGAGGAGAGTAGGAGAGCTGTAGCTTCTTCCTATTATCCGCATCTTTTTGCAGTTGTTTATTGCAAAGGCCTAGCTTTGCCTCGGTTCTGCTGCAGCAGGCCTTGGGTATTCTCCACGGCTAACTGTATCATACGACGTTAAATATGATATAGAGGAGCAACATAGAGATCAACGCAACTGCAGCCATATAAATTAATGATATCTTCATGAACCTGAGGGCTTTTATGCCATTGCCTCCTCTCAATGCTATCAGGTTAGCTAGTGATGCTATCACAGTGCCATTGCCTCCTACATTGACGCCCCATGAAAGTGGGAGGAACATTGCATTTTTCTGAAGCAGCACAGTTGCCGGCACATTGCTTATGAACTGCGATATAATAAGCGAATATACAAACATTGCTAGGGGATTGCTCGACGAAATTACACCTATGAACGTCCTTGCAGAGTTTATCACAAGGAATATAAGTACAAAGGTGAGTATGAGCAGGAAATCAATTCTTAGCAATACTGCTGTTTTGGAATAGGATTTTGGCCTGAAGACGAGCATTACTGCAATGCCCAGGACGGCCATGACAAAAAAGAATGACACACCAGAGTCGTAAAGGAATCCGGTTATTGTAACCGCGAAAATCAGCAGCGATGCGCTAAAAAGTGTTCTGCTGTACCCTACTGCTGCTCCACTGCCTGCAATCTTCCCTTTTTTATTCAATAAAAATACGAAAATCAACAGCATCACTACGGAAATCAAAAATACGGGGAGCATCTTAAGTACGAACATGGACAGGGAAAGCCCGTATTCTCTGAAAATTATTATGTTCTGCGGGTTTCCGAAAGGCGTCAGCATCGATCCTACATTCGCACCTATCGCCTGCAGTACTATTATATTCTTTATGTCCTCTCCAGATATCTTGCCTATGCTCATGGTCAGCGGTATAAGGACTATAAGCGACGCATCATTAGTTATAAACATGGATAGCAGTACAGTGAACAATATGGAAAAGATAGCCAATTTCCTGAAATCTTTTATTCTGCCTAAGATAACTTTTGCAATTATATCTATGCCTCCTGAAGCCAGCATTCCTGTATTTATTATTATAAGTGAAGCGATTATTGTTACTGTTTTCCATTCGACAAGCGCAGGGTTTAGAAAATCCCGATTGTATGCTACAAAAGCCAGATATGCAGCCAATAAAACAAAGAAAAGCAGGTTTTTCTTAACGAATGCAATGGCATTTTGTGGCAATTGAACACCGACATCCTTAACTACTGGTTATTATAATCTATAAATATACACTGCCGCAATGGGCTAGTCCATTAGATGCCCATTCAAAAGCCTATCTGCGCCTGCTGGCCTTATTACCGTTCTTTTGGCACGTTTATTCTTAGCCATACAGGCTTTCTGTGCACGAAAAAGTTTTTAGTTATGCACATCCATTTATCATAGCGCGTGTTTATATGTCAAGCCTGAGATCTGATCTGGAGAAAGAAGGTTTTTCACTTCCTGAAGTGTCAAGGAGCAATCTCGAAGTTGCAAAGGAAGTCGCAGAAGGCGGGGGAAGCCTGATAGGCAAACACAAAGCGAAGCGTTTCTTCCTTGTCATAGACGGCCTAGGGTATGACCTCCTTAACATGGCCATGGATAAAAGCCAGGTGTTATCAAAGGTCTTTTCAGATGCAAAAATAGAAAAAATAAAGACGATGTTTCCTTCCTTTACTCCATCAGTAATGACGAGCATAGACAGCGGATTGACAATAGCCGAGCATGGCATTGTCGGAAGCCCAATACCTATGAAGGAATATGGAAACATGCTGGACGTATTTAATGTACCCTGGGGCCCGAGCTTGGACGAGGCTTTGGGAAAAACAGACAAATATCCCATATTTCCAGAGATGCACACCTTAATAAAAATGTCCCGACACAAAGGGTTCCTTTACCTGCAACATGAAAACATATTGAACAAAGGGAGGAATCTGAATGCATTACATAAAATAAACTACGACAAATATATATCGATGGACGATATGATAATACAAGTATTGAAGGCGATAAAGCCGAATTCTAAAGAAACTATATATTCATACATCGATTACGTGGATCATGCACAGCACGTATATACAAAAAGCACATATGACGGTTTGGAGATTACTAAGTATGCACTTGAGCGCTTGGCGGAAAAACTGATTCCTGCGCTTAAGCAGAAAGGATGGGAGATTGTAATCACATCGGATCATGGCCAGGGATCATTCAACGAAAAAGATTTAAGAAAGATATCACCGCAGAGCAAAGTGATGGAAAACCTTACTACATATCCTTGGGGAACCCACAGATCAATGTTCTTCAACGTGGTTGATGGAAAAGGCAAGCTCTTCGAAGACGAATTCCAAAGAAGCTATGGGAAGAGCGCATATCTTGCTGATTCAGACGAAGCAATAAGGTCAGGGCTGTTTGGAAAATCTCAGGTAAGCAACTGGTTGCGATACCGCTTCGGAACGCACATAGCTATAGCAAAGGGCAACAGCTTCCTTTACTACAAATACCCAGACAAGAAGGACTACGAGAAAAAGATATTCGGTCATCATGGCGGGATGTCAAAGGGTGAAATGGAGATACCGCTTGTAGTGATGTGAATATATAATCATAGCTTAAGATTCAACACTATTGGCGCATGATCGGACCCATCAACGTCTGACATTATATCAGAGCCTAAAACTTTGTTGACGATATCTGTCGTTACTATAAAATAATCTATCCTCCATCCTATATTCTTTTTCCTTGCATTGAATCTATAAGACCACCAGGAATATTTAACATCATTCTTATGAAAATATCTGTAGGTGTCTATGAATCCATGAGACAAGAACGAAGTCATCCAGTCCCTTTCTGCTTTTGTAAATCCGGCGTTATTCGAATTCTCTTTGGGTCTTGCTATATCTATGTCCTCATGTGCTACATTCATGTCCCCGCATACGACAAGCGGCTTTTGCCTCTTCAACTTATCTGCATAGCTCATGAATGCAGTGTCGAAATCAAGTTTATAATTAAGCCTTTTCAAATCCCTCTGCGAATTTGGAAAATAGGTGTTTATAAAATAGAAGTTCTTAAATTCAAGAGTCTGGACCCTGCCTTCATTGTCGAATTCCTTCATGCCTATGCCGTTTAATACTGACAGCGGTTTTTCCCTTGTCAAAATCATGGTGCCGCTATATCCTTTCTTCACTGCCGGGTTTATGTACTGTATGTATCTGAGCTTCTGGAGTTCAATGTGCTGTATGCTTTCAGATGACTTGACCTCTTGCAGTGCAAGCATGTCAGGGGATTCTTTCTCGATGAATCCAACAAGCCCTTTCTTCACTGCCGCCCTTACGCCGTTGACATTCCACGATATTATCTTCATTGATTGTATTTAGCTGCAAACGCTTATATTAATGAATAAAGTCAGCTGAATATCGCCGCCTTGCACCTGACCTTCGGCGCAGTAAAGCTCACGTTGAAAAATCCGAGCGCTTCCTCGTCATAGCAATAGCCATTATCTACGTTGCTTTCTAGATTGCCTATCTGTTTGCTCGATATGCGGTATATCAAATTCATTGACGGTACATATAATGTCCCATTATGTGCAGTGTAGCCTAAGCTTCCCATGTTTGCAGTGAATCTGGACTCATTGGCAGCAATGTAGGTCATATAACAGGGGTCGCCATCTGCTATCCCTTCAATTATGTTATAAACCTCAGTGCTGTTCGGGTTCCTAAATATTAATAAGATAGGGCATGAGAATACTCCGGCACCTGTATTATTCCCTGATATTGTAGTAGTCTGGTTTATTGGCACATTCCTAAAGCTAAGATATGCTATAGCAAAAAGCATTATCCCAATGACTGCTATTACCGAGATTCCTATTACATATCCGTTTGCCTTGCCTTCTTCTTCATCATTAACGCGTCTTTCTGCAGTCTTGTAATATTTTATCTTTTTGAAATGGCTATTATCATCCTGTTCTACCCTGCCGATGTCAGTCAGTTCTGATATGTGTTGGCTTACTGTCGACTTTGCGAGTCCCAACGCCTCGCTTATCTCTGTAACCGTCATCTTTTTCTCTTTAAGCAGTTTCAATATCCTATTTTTAGTTTCAAGGGTTTTACCCATTGCTACACCTAATCATATGTTCGAGTTTAAGGTATATTAAGGATTTGGGACCGTTAGGTTTTTGTTCGGTTTTTACTTATAAAAACATCGAAAGATTTAGCTTACTGAAAAGTTTTTTCAATATACTAGAAGCCTAGGAATCAAGCAGATTGAACATCCCCTCATGCATGTCTGCAGGCCTGAATGTATTCCTGTCTATGCATACGAGCACCAGACGCCCCTCTGTAGTGGTTTCGTCTCCAGGATTCCGCTTTATCAAGAGTGCATATTCTATCGCTTTTCGAGATAACGCTTTAGCACTTACGGATATCATTATATTATCCCCTATCTTAAGCGGCTTTCGGTATTTTGCCTCTGATTCCGCAACGACGAACCACTTGTTACCCTCAACTAATTCCTTTGAGTCCTTGCCAAGCAACTTTGCGTTGAAGGCATCAATCGAATCTGTAAAAAACCTGTAATATGAGGCATAATGTGCAATGCCTTGATAATCTGTATCATAAACCTTTACCACTTCATGATATACAAATTCTTTCATTGGACCACACTTAATCTTGCCCACTAAATAACTAAAATTCCTTTTATTGCTGCATCTAGTGGCTAAGTGCCAAAATAAACACAATTAATAAATATCTCCATCTTGATAAAAATTTGATCTCTATGGAGAAGCAACTTGAAAATCAGGAAATACCTTATTCTGCGAAGGCGTTTGCAAATTCATATAAGCGCGCTAAATATGTTTTTGGAAATCCAATAATGCTCTCATATGCAGATGCAGCAAGCAGCTTCTGCTGCAACCCTGAAGTGAAAACAGACACATTATCGTGCATGATACCTAACGGCAAGATGATAAAGGTAGACACCCAAAAGGCCAACCAGATGGGTTTCCATGTAGAAGAGGTAAGAAGCAGGTTCATAAAGTTATATGACAGTATAAATTCAATAACCATAGAAATAGGCCTAAAGCATGAGCAATACAGTGTAGTAAACGAATCACTTAAGGGAATAATCGGTGAAAATGCAATAATTGACAACCATTCATTTCTAGGCGTGAGCACGAATGAGCTTTTGTTTTATTCAAAGCTGATAACTATAGACAATTCTAAAGTGCTTGTGCCTTCATACATCCATCAACTTGCAATGCTTTACTCATTATGGCTTTCAGAACCTGATGGGGAGTACAATGACAAGTATGCAAACATGATAAAGCCGATCCTCTTGCACCATTTCACCAATCCTGAAAAGTTTTGGCGTCTTTCACATGATGCCTTGGCCAACGAAAACCCTAGATATGTAAGTTCGATGCACGCTGATTTAGAAAAGATGCTAAGGACATGAGCCACCAGATTGGGCATTTAAATCAAAGAAATCCATATTGCCTGCCATATTGTGCCTTGCATATCCATACCTTAAAGACATATATGTGATGTATGTGGGGCCTTTATTTTACTAATAAATTTAATATTTTACTTCTAATGATATATGTGGTAATATGAAAATAGCAATAATAGGGACAGGGAATGTAGGCAGAAGCCTTGGTGAAGCTCTGTCAAAGTGCAATGAAGTGGTATATGGATCGAGGAAACCTGAAGAGACTAAAGCGAAACTCAACGGCGCAAATGTTGCAACGATAGAAGAGGCATCGAAGGGCGCAGAGCTGATAATACTTGCAGTTCCGTATCATTCGGCGAAGGAAGCCATACATGAAATGAAGAACAATGAAAAGGACAAAATCCTGATTGACGTTTCGAATCCTATGGACGAGCACATGAGATGGGCTAAAGGTTTCAACGAATCTGCAGCTGAAGAAATATCAAAGCATGCAAAGGGTGCAAAAGTCGTCAAGGCCTTTAATACTATATTTGCAGAAAACATGAAGACGGGCCAGTTAGGAGCCGAAAAGCTCACTACCTTCATTGCAGGGGATGATGAGGGGGCGAAGGCAAAAGTCATGGAGCTTGCAAGAGGCATAGGTATGGAACCTGTCGATGTTGGCATGCTTGAGAAAGCAAGATACATAGAGCCTGTAGGCATGCTCATGATAGAATTGGGATACGGGAGAAAAATGGGCACTGGCATAGGCATGAAGCTTGTCGGAAGAAATTCAGCGTAACTCAGCAGTTAAGTGCAGGCGAATTGCGCCTGCGCATCTGCTTCTACTGTTTATCAATTACATTCACATCAAGTTTCGAGCTGGCACTCTCAAAAATGAAAGCACTCGCTACCAACAGCAATCCCGCAACTACAAAGCTGGCAGAATATCCTAAGTAATAGGATATGTATCCTGCCAGCAATGAGCCAACTAGAAAAGATACACTAATCAAAGAGGTATATATCCCAAGCTTGCTGGCTCTATGCTCTGTCCCTATAGCTTTGAAAACCAGCGTATTGGATGCAGTATAATACAATGAGTATGCAAGTCCAGCCCCTATTGCATACAGCACGATATTTAGCATTACAAATCCTGAAAATTTGGTGAACGTGAGGAATATGAATGCAATTGCTATGTACGATCCTCCACGCAGGAGTATGGCATTGGGCAGCATGCGCGTCTTTATTCTTTTCGCAACGTAGTTGCCGAAGTAAGCAAACGTGAAAACCTGTATGAATATACCTATCGTTATTATCAGGAATATTGTGAACTCTGAAAGCCCTATCTCCTTAAGCCCTACGGGATAGGCAGTATTAAAGAGCCCGCTGCTGATGAAGAAGGCAAATATTGCCAGATAAAGGGCGCCGAGGTAGGATTTCGGCTTGTGCATCTTGGTGCCTATATTGAATATTATCTTGAAAACCGATATCTTGGGTGCGGAGACAAGGAGCACAGGCTGCATTATTATCCTTGTTATAAACGAGTGTATATTGGAAAGCATCAACCTTCTAGGAAGTGTACGCCTTGGCTCGTATATCAATATCATACTCATTACTATCGAGGGTATTGCAACAAGTCCAAACATTAGAGGCAGAAATCTTATTGAGACAAATCCCAGCAAAGCGGTTGAAAGGGCGAATCCCATACCTCCTCCAAGGCTTACTATAAACTGAAACTTGGAGAAAATCGCAGACCACTGGTCTTCAGGAGAATTCTCCATGACCAGCATGTTGAGCGGAGTAGCATTTGCACCTATCACAAATGACAGCGCACCGTAGAGCAGTATGACAAAAAGTATGTTCCCCGTAAAGAACATCATTGCAAGGAAGAATGCAAGCCCCGCATAAGAGAGTATTATCATGCTTTTCTTGTTGTTGAACTTATCAACCACGCGTCCCCAGAAGTATGCTGCAGGTATCGCAATCGCACTTCCGAACGTTATTGCAAATGACGCATCTATCACGTTGCCTCCTATGCTGAGTATGTACAGGATAACAATTGTCGATACCGGACCGTATGCTATGCTTCCAGGAAATGTGGCATATATCCATTTATGGCCGTTTTGTGAACTTTGCGTTATAATTCCACCATCGATCTACTGCTTTTTAAGTTACCAATAAAAATAGTGTGCATAGTATTTAAGCATAAATGCCTAATTATTTTTGATAAAATGGCGGGCAAAAAAGATGATGTTCGGGTACTGTATATATTTGCATACCTTCTGGAATGGCTTTCTGGAATTATAATATTATTTGCATTCGGAAAAGATGATAAGAAACTCAGGAAACATTCGCTTCAAGCGATACTTCTTGGCATCATATCAATAATTGTCGTGTCCTTCTTTTCAATCATGGCAATTCCATTATTCGGAAGTGCAATAGCGTTGCTGGTATGGTTATATGGCGTGTATATAGGGTTTGAAGCGTATATGGGCAGAGAGATAAGCATACCTCTGATATCTGAATACGTAAAATGATTCCGGTCTTCAAAATTGCCGCCCCAATCGCAAACTTATAAATATTTCTACGTGTGCATTGCAGAACCGGTAGATACATTGGAAAAGATGCACAAGCGGAAAGGAGCGCACATCAAAGCAAACCCGGCGATCGCCTGCAGCTACTTAAATTTTGAGCCAGATCATGCATGCAAGAATATTGCTTATGGCGAATCCAATGAGCGCTATAGCAAGGGTGTCATATCTGGACTGCGCAGCATAGAAGGCATAAATTCATATATCGGGGTATGCGGAGGATTTACGCAAAACATGCTGATCATTGGCGCCCTCCAGGAAAAAAATATGTTGCGTACAATCGACATCTTCGATATAGACGAGAGCCAACTCTCCAACGCGTCAAAAATTGCGAAGCAGTCTGCCATGCCAAGCTATCTTGCTGCTGAAATGGAAAGATTGAATATAAATCCGCTTGAAATGAATGTAAAACTTGAAAGGTTGCACCTTGCGGAAAAGATAGATCGCATAAGCGAATATGGCAAATATTTCATATACCTCTCAAATGTGGTTGCAGTCCCTTTCAAAGGAATCGATTCATACGGGAAATACGGGCTTAGCTACGTTGGCGGATACACTGGAAGCGGCATCGTGAAAGGCAACGAAACGCTGAAGCGGATAGCTGGCAATGAATTCATACTTGATGGCAGTTATGTAATGGTGGCGTCCCCTTCCCTTGCAGTGCTTCTAAACGACAAAAGCCTGAAGTTATACAGCGACGTAATGGTTATGAGGAAAGAACACGAGTGCGGAGAAATTTCGATGACGTACTGTTTTTCACAGACACATAATTATAAGCATGCAGATAAAACATGGGAAAACCGCTATCTCGGATCTTTGGCAAATGAAAATGCATTCATAGGGCTGATGCGCCAGTTCTACAGCGATTACAGGAAACTCATGAACCTGTCCGACATAGACTGGTATGAAAAAGAAGTTCTTAAATTAGATCAATGAGCACCTTCAGCACTAATTGGGATTGGCGTTAGATATTATTGCTAGCTTGCGTTGTTCGTCAAATTAGTCAGGTTGCGATAGTTTAACCCAAGAAAACCTATGCTTTGCAATATATTTCCTGTGCTATTTATTACCCTTATGGCATTCGGTGCAGGTACTGATTTTATTTCATACGCGATGTCTTGCTGAATGAAGTCTGCCCTCACATGGAATTTAGCGCTGACTGTGTAATTAGAAAGCAGTACTATGTATCCGCAGCCATTCATCATGTGGCCTGTAATGCTACCGGATTTCGATCCAATGGCCTTGCCATTGTTGTGGCCCGAAAAGGCATCAAGATACGTGGTAAATGGCCTATTCCCAAAAGTAGAGTTCTCCACCTCCGATAGGAAAGTTCCATTGCTGAAAAAGAACACATCTATTGTGTCAGATGATGTAAATGATATGCTCAATGTTACGTTGGAGCCGGAGATGCATACTGGATTTGACATATAATATGGCGTAGGGGACATGGCGACCGAATAATTAGAATAGCTTTGCGCGCTTACGTTGTAATAATATGGCAACGATACATTGATGTATTGGCTGCGCGCCACCGCAGCGCTTTGAGGCCAAAACGGGCCTAAAAGCAATACCAAGGCGATTATTATTCCAGCATATGCTATTTTTTCACTTCTTTTTTTGACGAAGCCGGTAACCTTTTTCCTGATTTTAGGATTGTCATTATTTTCAATCATCACTGAAATGAATATGCCTATAACTGCGCTTATCAGGAAATAATAGCCTATTATTGCCACGTTTATTCCTATGGTCGAGAACCCTGCAAACGCGAAATAAAGGAGCGAGCCCAAGATTATGAAAGCCAGCGCCGCGATGACCATGCTTTTTGAAACACTCTCATAAAATCCAGCTATGATGCCTATTGCAATGAAGATAAGGAATGAATAGAGTATCATGGGACTGTTGTTCAGAAGAACGAATTCAAGAAAAAAGAAGACCGTTAAAAGGAAGTATAATGCAACGAGCAAGTACCTAATTGCATTGGTTTTCGCCTTCTTACCTATTTGCATCATACAACCTTAACATATGGGCCCGCGGAGGGTCGAACTCCGATCTCCAGCGTGTAAAGCGTATGCGCAATAAGCTTGGCATCTTAGCCGTTGGACGACGGGCCCATAAAGATTATCTTTTTGCATGTCTTATGCAAAAATTATTTATCTTATTAATCGAATAATCTAATATTCCTTTCGGTGCCAGCGAAACTATCCTGAAATGCGATTCTGCTCCAAATCCGGATCCTCGCGTCACTTGTATGCCTTCTTCAAGCAGGAGTTTCTGCGCAAATTCACGGTCGTCTTTCATGCGGAGCGCCTTCAAGTCTATCCTCGGCAAAATGTAAAACGCACCATTTGGCACTACTGTTTTTACAAAGTTATTGCTTTTTAGTATCTTCATCGAATGGTTGACCCTTTTTTCTATTTCTGCGGTCATATGCACTATAGCCTTTTTATGCTCCTTCATATTGCCTATCGCTTCTGCCGCGGCATACATGGCAGGGGTGTTTAGTGAAAGCCTTACCCTGGCGTAATCGACCAGCTTGGATTTAAGCGCATCCGAATTTTTATCGTTTTCGGGGATTATTGCAAAGCCTATCCTAAATCCAGTCGAATCGTAGTCCTTCGACATACCGTTGAGTATAACGTGCGGCATGCCTTTTGCGAGTTTTGCAAGGCTTGTGAACCTAGCCCCATTATAAACTATCTCATCGTATATTTCGTCGCTTATGAGCATCACGCCATAATCGTTTGCTATGCCTACTACCTCTTCAAGCACGCCCCTGCCCAATACTGTCCCTGTAGGGTTGTTAGGGTTCGTTATAAGCATATACTTGATCCTATTCAACCGCCTATCTAGTTTGAGTTTTGCAAGTTTTCCCTTTATCACGTCAGGATTCATAGCCCAATTTCTAGATTCCTCATAATCTGCCATTATGGGTATGCCACCCTCGAGCTTAAGCTGGGTCATATATTGATTGTAGTAGGGCTTGAATATGATCGCGCCATCGCCTTTGTTTATGAGCGCGCTGTTTATGAAAAGCAGCGCCTCAGACAGTCCAGCCGTGGCTATTATCCCATCGTCTGGGAAATCTACATGGTACATGCTTCTGTATCTCTTCTGCACTGCATGGACCAGCTCTGCAGATCCCTGCGCTTTGGAATAATAAGTCTTCGATTCCCTTAGGGCTTTTACATAGGCATCTATTACGTATTTCGGCGTCTTGAAGTATACTGCAGGATCCCCCCTGTTCAGCTTTACGACCCTCACGCCTTTATTCATCATCCTATCTGCTATGCCGTCCTCCTCCAAAAGGGCATTATAAACGAACCTGCTCCTTTCCGAAAGAAATGCCATATTACCACAATTATACTAGCTTATATAAAAATAAATACTGCTTTAAAAAGGGCGTTGAGCAGGCTACTTCATTTCAAGGTGTGCTTTTTCTATTATGTAATTGCCTATGCTGCCATCCCATTCGCTCCTGGCTTCGTCGATTATTATCTTCTCCTTGAATAGGGGTGCGTCAAGCACGAAAGATTCTGCTTCTCCTCCCTCGAAAAGCATGTTTATTCCATATCTTTTATTCAAATTAACAAGCCTGCCTATTATCATGTCATCGATCCTGGAACCCAGAAAACTTTCATCGAGTCCTTCGGCTGAAACATGGGTTATTATGGCGTTGTAATCACTTGAAAGCTCATTCAATTCTTCCATTGGGTCTATGCCCCAAAGAGGTGATATATGCTCTATGCCTAACCTTTCACATATCCTGTTTATCCTATCCCTTTGGTATGTGCTTGCTACTGCTCCTGTTATCAATCTAGTAACGCTGTTATCATTAAGCGCAATTTCTATGTCATCAAGCTCCTTTTCCTTCTCGCCTTCGGTCATGACGAGCAGGTGCCTTATCCCTAGGGCTTTCGCCTGCATGCCGCTGAATTCGACGTTTGGCCTGTGAAACATGTAGCTGTATTCGTTTTTCGATATCATTGTTATAAGCAGTTCGGCTTTGATTCCCATCATGTAAGCCTTATGCAGGGCCAGTGTAGAATCCTTTCCGCCGCTGTATAAGCATGCTATCATAAACTCATTCCCCTTTACCTACTTTCAATGTACTAGACGGGCATACCCTCTTCAGGATACACCTTTCGCAGATTTTTTTTCTGGCTGTGCATGTGTCTCTTCCCAATGCTATGAATAGATGCGATACATTCTGCCACTCCTTTTTTGGATATTGCGCCATAAGAATTTTTTCTATAACTTCAGGTTTTTTTGAACGTGCAAGTCCTAGCCTGTTGGCCACGGTTATGCAATGCGTATCTATTGCTATGCCTTCGTTTATGCCGTATGCATTGGAAAGCACTACATTTGCAGTTTTTCTTCCAACTCCTGGGAGTTTAATCAAGCCCTCTATGCTGTGCGGGACTTGGAGTTTGAATTCATCCCTAAGCATCCTTGCCGCATTAACTATGTTCCTAGATTTTGTCTTATACAAGCCTATGCTGTTGGTGTACCTATAAAGGCTGCTGGGGTTTGCAGATGCGAACTGTTCTATTGACTTATATCTTGTAAACAATGCAGGCGTTACAAGATTAACCTGCCTGTCTTGCGCCTGTGCAGACAGCACCGTAGCTACAAGGAGTTCCCATGGATTTTCATGGTTTAAACCTGTGCGCATTGCATTCCTGTATTTGCGTTTAAGCAGCCTCAGTACATGCGATGCGTATAGCCTCCTGTTTTGGTATTCCATTCCTGCATCGCCTTTAAATACATTAAAATATAAACAAAAATATCTAAAAGGTGTTTTATTGGCGCAGGAAAAAAGCGATAGGATAAAA
>JAJYUR010000044.1 GCA_021792395.1 Microcaldota archaeon | reverse complement strand
TGCAGTGTTACCATCTCATCTTACGCCTGCCGGACAGAATCTAACAAACTACGAAAAGAGTGTATTCGGCGGGACTTATTTCTTTCCCTTTAGAGGAAACGTACCCTTAGTCTTTTACAACAAGACTTCTTTCTCTAAATCCGGAATAACCACACCGCCTGCAAACTATTCCCAGCTCCTTAATGATGCCAAGAAACTGGCTAACAACAATAGCGGCGTTGGTCAGATAATGATTCAGGGTGGATCTACCAACGGAGTCAGAGGAGGCTCAAGCACAGCTACGGAAATGTATCAGATGATGGTACAGTTTGGAGGAAACCCTCTTTACCTTAATGACAGCGGAGACATACAAGCTATGCAATATCTGTACAATCTCAGTCCGTACCTTAATAGCGGCTATCATTCCGGATACTGGGGAACTTATAGTGGGCTAGCTACTGGTAAATATTCCATGGTTGACTATCAATGGCCATACATCTACAATAATCTTATAAAAGCACCTTATAACATGTCTCCAAAAACCCTTGGTTTTTACCCGGGACCATCAGGACCCAATAAATCTAGCGGTTCTAACCATTTACTGGGAGGAGATGTACTTTTCATTCCAAAAGGGGCTACTAATGTTCCAAGCCTTGAAGCGTTCATGCATTTCCTGCTAAGTGCTAACGTCCAGAAGGATACTTTACTCAACCTTTCGTGGGTGGCAATCAACAGTGCTGCATATCAGAACCTTCCGTCTGCATATTCAGCCATAGATGGTGCGTTGGGAAACGCTACTGCTTCCGGTCTATTCCTAAGGAATCCCACACCGTGGATAACAGAATGGCAGACGATTTTCTGCAATGATGTATTCAACAAACTGTTCCCCGTTTCTGGGACAACTACCGGCTACGCCTCTATCCCATCACTGATGTGGGCGGCGCACAATGCTACTTACACATATATATTGAATAATTACGGGTCGGCAAACGCGACACTGTATCAAAGCCCGAGCGCCTACGCACCCATTACAGTGTAATTTTTTTATATTTTTTTATATTTTTTTGGTGATATCAAGTGAATAAATGGAGAGATGAGTGGACAGCCTATTTGATGATAATGCCGGCCGTTTTGTATGTAGCAGTATTAGCGTTTTATCCTGCAGTTAACGCAGTTTATGGCAGTTTTTTCACCAGGCTGGGCAAATTTGGTCTATATAATTATAATTTCGTGTTGAGTACATATGGCACACAACCTATTGTAAATACATTTATAGTAACAGGTTCGGCCCTTTTGTTACAATTTGTCATCGCATTCTTGATTGCCACCCTGCTGTCAAAACCTTTCAGAGGCAGGTCATTGTTTTCCGCAATATTCCTTATTCCATTTGGCGTTGCAACAATTGTAACTGCCGTAATTTTCTTCCACATGTTCGGCATTCAAGGCGGATATGTAAACTCATTTTTCCGCCTCATTGGCGTTAATTCAGTCAATTGGACTGGGACTTTCTCAAGTTCTGTTTTTGTCCTTATACTGGCTGACTCATGGAAAAACACACCCATCGTAACCCTAATCCTACTAGCCGGAATGACGACAATATCTCCCGATCTCTACAGTCAAGCAATGGTGGATGGAGCCGGTATCATCCAGAGATTTTTTAGGATTACCCTTCCGAACATGGCTGGCTATATAGCAATCGCTTTGATGATAAGGGGCATTAGCGAATTCAACATATTTGCAATGGCGTTACTTATATTCCCGCATCAGTTGCTGACTACAATGACTTACGATTTATATGACACCATTAATGTTCACCCATCTGAAGCGGGTGCTACCATTCTCCTGGGATTTGTAATGATATTCGCAATCTTGGTTATGCTTTATAGAACAAAATATGGGAAGGTGTCCTAGCTTGGCAAGTGAGTATAATAACCCAAGAAGGAAATATATTGTGTATGCGGGATTGCTATTTTTCACTTTTCTTGTATTGTTGCCTTTGTATGTGCTGATAGTGATTGCATTTGGTGACCCAAAGCAAACTCTGGATACGATTTATCCTGCGCTTATTCCGTCGAAATTTACCCTGGTAAATTTCCTGAATGCATTTAGGGGGTACGGATCCATATTGATTGCCGCCTTTTACAAGAGTCTTGAAACAGCGTTTATTGTTGGAATACTGGCTATTGTTCTGGGTTTCCACGCTTCCTTTGGACTAAGTAAGCTCCCGTATAAAATAAGCGGTCTGATCATAGGGATTCTCTTTTTTAGCACCATGATACCATCCATTAGCATTGCTGTGCCAATAAGTGTTGACTTCTTGAAAATAGGTTTCCTGAATGAAACTGCGCTTGGCCTAGCACTTGCTCAGGAACTAACTGTTTTGCCCTTAACAGTCTTCCTCATAATGGGTGCATTCCAATCTATTCCGAAACAACTTGAACAACAGGCAAGAGTAGATGGGGCCAGTTTCATGGGGGCACTGTATGGAGTTCTTCTTCCTCTTGCTATCCCGGGGATGATATCTGCCTTCCTGCTCTCATGGCTTATGTCCTGGGATGAATTTACGTTTGCCGTAATACTTTCCCCTGTTCATCCCACACTCCCAATTCTAATATATGTATACGGTA
>JAJYUR010000043.1 GCA_021792395.1 Microcaldota archaeon | reverse complement strand
TATAAATCGTTCTATCTTTTATCCCAACCTTCCTGAAGGCCCGCCTTCTGTTTAAACAGCTTTCGCAGGTTCCACACTGTTGATTTCCTCCTTTATAGCAACTCCATGTTTCAAAAATCATGTCGCCCATAAGATCATACCCTTTCCTTAGCAATTCGTCCTTGGTCATCAATTCACGTGCGGGGGACCAGATTTCAAACTTCTTCTTGTAAATTGGGAAATGGCCCAAATTCAATGCATCTTCCAATGACATGGAAAAGGCTGGGCTACAATCTGGATAAAGGGGCTCCCTAGTATCTTTATTGATGGTTATATCATCAAAATGGGAACCATATGCTATTATCGTCGCCCCAACCTTTAGAGCATAAATCGATGCTAATAGAAGAAATAGACCGTTTCTGAGGGGCACTACTACCGAAGGTTCATACCTCCCTCTTACTTCGCTTTTTTTATCGGTTAACTGTGTCCCCGTCCATAATTCTGTCATGAACGATAGGGGCATTACTACGGTTTCCTTAAATCCTAACTTGATAGACAGATCTTTAGCCGCCGTTATCTCCTTCTGCCCCTTTTGACCATAATCGAATATGATTGGATATATCGTATATCCCCGCTGTTTCCATATCATTGCATAGCTTACGCTGTCAGGGCCCCCGGATAGCACGGCTATGGCCTTCCGTTCATCGTTACTTTCATTAAACATGCTTAGTGGCCCTTAGATAGGCCTTATAAACTATGTACCCTAAAATGGTTGTCGCTATGAATGTCCCAATAAATGTATACATAAAAGCATAGAAAAACGAAGTCCTGTAAACTAGGGCAATCATATATGAAACCCAGACCGAGATTATTAAGGAGTAAAGGGTCAATCCTAGGAATACACTCACCTTCCTAAGCAAGTATATTAATAACAGGCCTACCAATGATGGTAGAGCGCTTACCGCGTCTATCAGCCGTAAGGGGCTCATAAACCCAGTTATCAGTACGCCGAGCGCTATACCAGCTATCGCCGGATACCCGAATACCGGGACTAGACCCATCAATATGTTGGCGAGCCTTAACTGGACTTCTAGGTAGCTTATAGAATAGAACGCTATGACCAGAGCTGTATACAGGGCAGCAAAAATAGCCGTCCTAGCTATGAATCTAGTTCTCTTTTCCCTTTTTGCACTCATCTGCACTAGTAAACCTCTTTACTTTATTATTGTCTTTTATCATATATATCGGCCACCTATAGTAACTTGAACACTAGCCCTGAAATAGCGAACCCCAGGAAACCGGCTAAAACCCAGCTGGCAGTAACCATGACCAAGTAGCTGGTCTTAAACCTTGACGGACGCGATGCAAGGCCCACTCCTATCATACCGCCAAGCGTAGTGGTAGTTAGAGATGCTGGATAACCCATTAGTGTCAACATAAGTAACACTGTAGCACCACCCAAAAGAGCTGAGATAATGCCCAAAGGCCCCAGCACAATGAAGTCTTCACCGATGGATTTTGTAAAACCGCTGCTCATGAACACTGCGCCAACGGTAGCCGCCACCGAGATTACAACCAGCAACCAGATAGGTATCCCAAAGGCCCCCTTGATAAAACCGATATTGTTGGCCCCCAACACAAATGAAGTATAAAAAACTATTATTAGCAATAGGAATCTATTAAAATAACTGATCTTTGCGAGCCTCCATTTGGATGTAATCCTTTTTAGAAATTGAAATAAAATGGCACTCACCAGAATGGCGATCACGGGGGAAACCGTCCACCAGAACACCAGATTGTAAATAGGGCTTGCGTTGAACCCTGGCCTGAGAAATATCAGCGCCCCAACCCACGCCCCTATGAGTGCTTGGGTTATACTCAACGGCAACTTGATATATGAAAAGGCAAAGAATAGCGCCAGCTGAATGAGGATGATGATTATTGCTACATAGCCAGATAGGTATCCTCCTAACGATAGAGCGAAATTTGATGTTTTCGTCCCTTCGAGGAGAGCGCCCAACAAGAGACCGCCGCCAACAATTAACGCAGATGTTTGGTACTTAAAAGAACCATTACCAACGAGCCCCCCTTCGAAAAGGGCACCGTTATTAAGCCCAAAGAGCATCATAAGCACTATCAGCAGTAAAACTATCACAAAATCCATCATTTATATCCCTTAGCTATCAGCTGTAGGACTATGTCTGAACTATCTTCAGCACTATCCGCTATATTATCGGCTATGTTAACGATATCCCTTAAAGTTATTATGTCCAAGATCTTCAGTTTGCCTGAAGAATTAAAAAGAGACCTGAGGATTGCGTCCTTCTTGCTGTCAGCGTCTTCTTCATATTTTTCAACCTCCTTAATGCTCCTTATTATTTCCATAGGAGGTGATTTATGCAATAGATTGAGAACTGTTATTAAGGCACTTATAGACTTCTGGATGCTGTAGAAGAATTCAATGGCGTTACATTGATTAAGGAAGAAGTCTATTGAAACGTGGTCCATGTTATACCCTGCGAACATTTTGCCAACATCTTTCGAATAATCTGCGATATAATCGATCTTTTCAAGCAGTTGAAGGAAATCCTCTCTTATATATGAAAAGAAGCTACCGCTTGCTATGTATTCTGCTAGTCTTTCGTGCACGTTGTCAGCCTCTGTTTCTAATAGATCCACTCTGTGATAGGCATCATGTATGTCACCACCAGATTTAAGGACCTCCAATAACTTTAGAAGTTCGGAATTACACTCCTG
>JAJYUR010000042.1 GCA_021792395.1 Microcaldota archaeon | reverse complement strand
GTAAGCTTTGCGAATGCGATCAAGCTGAATTATCCGTTCACTTCCTTCTATCTTAACCTCACGGACAATCCTAAGGTGCAGACAAGCTTAACGCTATCTCAATTTAAGTTCACGCTGGCAAACTCAATAATTTCATCGCTTAGGAATGTAGCTAACTTCTCAATATTCAGCCAGTATACGTTCAACGGAATCCCAGCCGTCAATGCAACAATGAAGCTTTTAGGCACGATAAACGCATATTCCTTCAACGTAATAGTTTCAAACAATACCGATACCAATGGCTATTACTACCTTCAAATACCAAAGAGCAATTACATAAACCCGAATGTAACGCTAACGGTAAATGCAAGCTATTTCAAGTCAAGCCCAGCTTACTATACCCAGACAGATCTGTATTGCCCTCTGACTGCTTCTCCAGGCTCGGCTGGAATGTTCTATACTGGATTGGTTGATTCCAACGGCACTAAATATACGTTCTACGTCAGCTCGGCTTCAGGAAGCACATTGTCAGGAGACTTGATGCAGATAATAGAGCAGAGCGGAGTGCATACAGTCCAGGTTCAGTCGCTTTCACTGCCGAACACAACCCCTTTCGTCGTTCCGCTGGAAGGAGCAGGCGAATCATACGCTTTTGATATAACAAACCCCCCATGCACCACATATTACTACAAAGGCGGGCTTTCAGTGCCTTCAAACCCCATTTACATATTCGTCAATCAGCTCACTGGAGCGTATGTATACAACGTAACACAAGTATTCGGAGCCTGCAAGATAACCAACTTCACGCAGTCAAGCTTCCCCGTGCTTTGCGTAGGCGGGGATCCTACAAGCTTAACATACAAATGGAAGCTTCAGGTTTACAGGGTTACAAGTGCAATAGGCTCGCAGATATTGGTATACAACAATACGGTGCTCGGCTCTACGCTTGACCTCAATTTCACGCTTCCAAAGATAAACACTACTACGAATACGACAAATACATATGTTTACGCTCTATTCGCATATACGGATAAGTCAACAGACCCAGTCGTGGGAGTGAATGGCGGGCAGCTCAACTTTGAGAGGATACTCGCTTCAGCTTCAATGTGGGGCTTCCTGGCATTGATACTTGGCATGGTATTGATATTCGTAGGGGTGATTTCAGGCAAGCCATTAATAATTCTGGGCTTGATAAATATACTGTTATGGGTAATGGGCTACTTCACTCCGATAGTGATACCATATTACGTAATCATAGCGTCAGTAATACTTTCAGCAATCGGAGTGTATTGGGTGAGAAAGAAGGGATAGAATGGCAATAACACTTGACAGCATGGTAAAAGCAGGGCTTCTCTTAGCATTCATCATACCCATATTTACCTACATCACGGTAACGCTTCCAACTCCTACGCCATTAAGCGGCTCAACAAATTCGTCAGCCCAATACAACATAAGCAGGCAGTATAACGCTACAGCAACGTATATCAGCTCGCAGTTCGCAGGCACCACTACAGCTATAAAGGGTCTGTCGCTTAACAGCACAGGTGGCTTCTATGCCAGCCCCATAGAGTATGAAGCCTTTGCATTCATATTTGACGGCTTCGGGCAGATGATGCAGGACATAGTCCAGCTTCCAGTCTTAGACGCTATGACTATGCAGTTATTCGTTTTAGGGCTCCAGCAGATAATGCCAGGCATATTGGCAGGAGTGCTCGTAGTCGGAATAGGCATAATGCAGACATACCTTCTATTCTCATTGATAATGACAGGCCTATCAATGGTTATGAAGTACAATGCAAAATCGTCATGAGGTAATACAATGGCACTAAACTTGACAAATAGTACGCTTCCGTGGAACACCACGATTCCAAGCAATCTGGCAAACTTCCCTCAGTTAGTATCTCAGAACCTCCCCTGGTTCTTCCCGCTCATGCTTCTGATAGGCTTCATATGGGCAGATTATGCATTGAACAAGTCAGCCCCAGAGCTCAGCGGGACAAAGTCGTTCGTAATAATCTCTCTGGCGTATTCAATACTCTCATACTCGGTAATCGCAGGAGGATTGACTACAAGCGCAATGTTCTTCCTGTTTGAGATAATAGCACTAGCAGGTTTCTTCTTTGAAACTCTAATTATAAGTGGATTTTGATGGCAAAGAGAATTTACCGCACGGCTTGGTTCTTCGTAGAGCACAAGAACTTGGATAAGACAATTTACGATATTCTGGAGAGCTATCTCAATCAAGGCAAGTATAGCAGGTTCCAGGAGCTCTGGGCTAAATACTTCGCAGTCTGCTATCTCGGCGGCTTCAGGCGTGTAGAGCCATTTCTTTCAAAGGTAGCCATAGACAAGGAAGAGGATAATGGAATGAAATATTATCATCTTGTAAAGACCAACGCCAAGCACTTCAAGTCAATCCGCATAGTAAACGACCATAAAGTATATGGCGAGAGGGATCGCATACCACTTCTATTTACTCCTGCTAACAAGTATGAAGCTGCAATGTGGGAGTTCGTAGCACCGCACCAGCGTGAGATAATAGACTTCACTCCATTGCTTGGAGGCATATTGAGCAGGCAATCTTTAGCAGATATATCAAGGAAGTTCTCAATGCGCTTCAGGGCCAAGATAACCAATGGGCAAATTACAGAGCAGAATGGCGGAGTTACCCCGCACATGCTTAGGCACGCGCGCACATACGACTTGCATATAATAGAGGGCTACCCCGATTATGTAGTGCAGAAGATAATGGGCTGGAACAACAGGGACATGATAGACTTCTACGAGGACATCAAGGCAGC
>JAJYUR010000015.1 GCA_021792395.1 Microcaldota archaeon | reverse complement strand
ATGGCTATCGATGCCAAACGTTTTTGGCTCCAAAAAAGGTTGCCCGCTCAATACCTGCCAATAAAGTATTACATTGCGATGTAATAAAAATCAATAAATAATGACATTGTAATGTAATAAGATTTAAATAGTTTCCCGTTATATCTTTATTATGGAAATTGAGGCATTAGAAAGTTTTAATACGTGGTGGCGCACTGGAAAAGTAAGAGACGACCTCTTAGCAAGCTATAGGCGCCACCTCTTTTCGCATATACATAAATATATTGGAACGCGGCAGGCGATTCTTATATATGGCTTGAGAAGAGTAGGTAAAAGCACCATGTTATACCAAATCATAAACGACCTCCTTGCTTCAGTAAAGCCAAATAACGTGCTGTATTTTTCATTTGATGATAAAAGATACGAACTTGAAGATGTCCTTAACACATATCAAAAATCGGTATTGCATAATACATTCGAAAACGAAGCTAAGAAAATGTATATTTTCTTGGATGAAATACAAAAAGTAGAAGACTGGGAAAACAAAATAAAAAGCTATTACGACTTATATCCGAATGTAAAATTTATCCTGAGCGGATCGGCATCGATAGCGCTAAGAAGGGGTGCAGCTGAAAGCCTTGCCGGAAGGATATTTGATTTTATTCTTGAACCTTTGAGTTTTATCGAATTCCTTGAAATGTATGGGAGAGATGTATCTAAAATCAGGAAAAATCCAGATTTATGGAATAGGGATATCTTGCCATTATTCGATAAATATATAAAATTTGGAACGTTTCCCGAACTTATACACATAGATAATGAAGAGATAGCTAAAAAGTACATTAATTCTGACGTAATCGAAAAGATACTGTATAGGGACCTGCCAGAAGCTTTTGGCATTTCGGACATTGAACTGCTGAGAATGCTTGTCAATATAGTATCAAAAAGCCCAGGCATGCTTGTAGATTATGCCGCACTTAGCAGGGATTTGAAAAGGGACCAGAGGACAATAGCAAACTATTTTGAATATCTTGAATTTGGTATGATTGTAAAATTTGTTTTCAATTATAGCGGATCTCCTCTCACAAGCAAAAGAAAGCTTAAGAAGGTGTATCTGCAGACGCCGAACCTTGCGTTTGCGTCTGGAGAAAATCTAGATCGTATTTTACCGAAAATGCTAGAGAATGTGGTAATGCTTGCAAGCAGAGCGGTATTCTTTTATAGAGCTTCTTTTGAAGTAGATTTTGTATTGCAAAAGGGCAATAAGTTAATCGGCATTGAGGTAAAGTCAGGAAGCGCAAATATAAGACAACTTCTTAAGCTAAAAGAAAAATTTGGAAACAAGATTGCAAGGCTGCTTTTATTAAGCGAAACCGATGAAAAACCTGCAGAGGGCATAGAAATAATTAAGATATGGCAGTATTGCTTATTCAACGGATAGGGCAGGCAAGTTACAAAAAAAGTGCGATGCCGACTCTGTGAACAATATGCTGCATGCTAGAACATGCTGTACTTGCCCGCCACGATTTCCCTCGTTAGAAATCCTATGTTTTCCAGCGACTGCTCTGCAAGTCCGGTCAGCTTGTTGGCAATGTTAGATATGCTTCCTTTTCCGTCAAGTATTACCTTTATGTCGAGGTTCCTTGGATCGTTTATAGGCCTTCCTATCTGCGATACGATCGACACATTGCATTCTATTATTTCAGGATACAGCTTCACCGCATCGGAAGCTATCTCGTTGGCCAATATGCTGTATATCTTACCAACATGGCTTACCGGATTCTTGCCTGCTGCAGCTTCTAGGCTCATGTGCCTGAATGGAGTTATTATGCCGTTCGCCCTGTTGCCCCTTCCAACCGAACCATCGTCGCCGGATTCGCAGCTCAATCCCGATTTGGTCAGATAGAAACTGCCGCTTGCACGATGATCCCCGTTGTTAATTATTACCTCTACCTCTTTTGATGTTATCTTCTTGGCAAATGCCTTTACATCTTCAGCAATCCTTGCCTTGTAATCATCGTACTGGTCTGCATTCGCGACAAACTTAGATACGAATGCAATTGCAATTGTAAGGGTTATCTTGTCTTCTTCGCGCACACCCATGACCTTTATGTCCTCTCCAACATACGGATGTGCTTGCTTGTATTCGCTCCCGTTTAGGAAGTGCTCCGATTCTAGGACAAGCTTTTCGGTTTCAGTGAACGGCGCAAAACCTATGCCAAATGATGTGTCGTTGGACAGCGGCACATCTGTGCTCCTATTGAATATGCCGGTGAGATCAGAAGAACCCATTAGGATCTTCGAATTGAATATTACTTCATTATCTAGGTCAAGGAACCTTGTATGCTCCTTCAAATAATCCTTCGCAGCTTTTAGCACGATATCGTCCACAGGTATGTCTATGTCCTGATATCTTTTTATTGCCCTTCCGGCAAGTATAATTTCTATAGGCTTTGTTATTTTGCCCACGCCGAAAGACGCTTCAGATGCACCTCCTATTATCAGGCCCTTGTCCAGATTATGGTGCAGTATCATGCCGGTGTTGTCCATATAAGCCTTTGACAGCTCGACACTCGCCCTTTCCACTATCCCGTCTATCAGGCTGTCCGGATGCCCTATGCCCTTCCTTTCCACATACTCGACGTTTTGGCTTGCGATGTGCGCCGATCTGCTTTCCGATATCCTTATGTTGCTCATTAAATCATTTTTATTTTTTAAACCTGCCAGCTGAATTATGGAAGATAGATATTCAAACCAAGTTAATAAGTTCCTTCCGCAAACGCTTATGCAGTACATATGCTTTTTTGATATATAAAGAGTGTTGACAAAAATATTCCAAAAAGCATATTCTCCGCCTTTGGTTTTTAGCGCTTCTCCTTCTTTTTAATCACGATTATTTTTTCAAGGAGATCCTTCTCGTCATCAGCCAGCAGCGATGAGAATTCGCCTTTCAGGAGCACTTGGTCGCCGTCGCTGACCCGCACGTACAGCGTCTGCCCCTCGCGCACCTGGCGCCCAAATGATGGTTCATCCATAGATACTGCCACCTGGTCGCCTTTCTTTGCTGACTGAAGGGGCGACTTTTCGTTCTGTATGCCCCTGATCTTGCCCACAACCTCGCCTATGTCATTCATGATAACATTGTTCGGCCTTATCCTGCCCAGTTTTATTTCTATGCCAAAAATTGCAGGGTGCGATGCCCTGAAGCAGGAATTTGGCAATACCTCTATCTCGGCAGGGAATGCTATGCTCTCTTCCACCCTCTTCTGCCTGTTCTTGGAGCTTTCTTCTACAAACGCTTTGTAGTCGTCTACAAGCTTGTATATTATATCGCTGCTTATTACTTTTATGCTGCTGGATGCTGCAGCCTCCTTCGCATCGTCTTCCATCTGGACGTTGAACGCCATAACCACAGCATAAGTTGGATTTGACGCGAGCATGCCGAATGCATCTATTATGTCGCGCTTGGAGATGCTGCCTATGCCCTTCTTGCTTATCCTGAAATTTTCAGATGCAAGCAGTTTTGATATGGCTTCTATGCTCCCTATGGAATCGGCTTTCAGGACTATGCCTTCCCGGTCTACCTTGAATACGTCGCTTAATTCGGTAGTTATCTCCTTTGCATAGTCATTTCCAATTGCCTGCATTATTGGAGAGCCTGGCATCGCATCCTCCAAGCCAACTGCGCTTATCTTGATTCCAGAAGCCGCATTTACCTCATCTACATAGTAGAACTTGCTCGTCGATTCAAGCATCTCATGCAATGGCTTGGGCTTTAGGAGCGCCCTTATTTTTGTTGTTACTACCTTATTGTCTGCAGTGGCGAACGCTATCTGGTCGTTCACTCTAAGCGTGCCGTCGTAAAGTATCACGTCTATCGTGGTGCCAAGGCCCTTCTCCTCTTTCTTTTCGAGTATGCTCCCTTTGCCTGGGCCATTGACCTCTATGTTTAGTTTCATTTCGAGGAACCTCTGCGCCAGCCCGGATACCAGCATAAGCAGTTCAGCTATGCCCTCTCCAGTTTTTGCGCTGAGAGGGACTATGGCCAGTTCCTTCTGGAAGTTCTCTACCCTGCTGTAGAGTTCGCTATTGAATCCCAATTCGCTCAGTCTGCCTATGAGCTCGAATAGCTTAGTGTCAAGGGCTGACCTGACCGCTTCTGATTGTTTGGAAAGTGCTTCAACATAACTTTTTGATTTTGTTGCCCTCCAGCCAGTTATAAGATCTATCTTATTTGCAGCGATTATGAACGGGGTTTTGTATTCCTTGAGAATGTTTATGGCTTCTATGGTCTGGGGCTGGAAGCCCTGCATTATGTCAACTACTACAATGGCCAGGTCTGCAACGCTGCCGCCCCGCTTCCTCAGGTTGGTGAACGCTTCATGGCCAGGAGTGTCTATGAACAGAAGCCCAGGCAGGGTTATGGAGCCCTTTGCCATACCAGGGATGTCGGCGCATACGCTGTTGACAACGCTTATAGGGACCTCGCTGGCACCTATGTGCTGGGTTATCCTGCCAGACTCTTTCGATGCTATCGCAGTATTCCTTATCCTGTCCAATAGCGATGTCTTGCCGTGGTCGACATGACCCATCACGCTTATTATCGGCTGTCTTATCATCGATAGCACCTAGTAAAAACCGAACCTTATGCATGAAGCTATTGGCAGTTCAGATTTTTAGATTTTACCACTGGAGGTTTTTATTGCATTTAGGAATAGATGCAGGCAAAAAAACCTCATCATGGCTTATTTATTTTATTTTTTTCTTGTCGGGCAGATACGAAGGAACAGCCTGATATTCGTCCAGCCATTCCATATGCCACGAATACGGCGTGTCCTTTATTATTATAATACTGCGGTTGTTGTTAGGGTCGTTGGCAAGCTTCTGCTCGCGCATCCTTCTCTTGATATTCAATATCCTTTGCGATATGGGATTCATGATAACATCTTGTTTATGATTTATGCGCATTCCTTTGTGCCATGTTTTTCAGCTTGCTGTAGCATATGAGCTCGCCATAGCCTTTGGCCATATGCCTTTCCATATAATTCTCAGCTTCCCTGTGCGTCTTTACGCTATTGAATCTTGCCATTATCTGGAATCCGCATTGGCCGCCTGATATGTATAGCTCTTTCACTTCATCCAGTTTCAGTATGCTGCCCGCCACCTCGCCCACCTCTGCATCGCTATAAGCATTCAATATATAGAATTTATGAAATCCTGCCCTGCTTGCTTCGGCAGTAGAACATGGCGCTTTTTTGCGGTTTTCTTTGGATCCCATCAAAATCACTTATACATGATCAGAAAAGCAGTAGGGAATAGTGGTGTTGGGGATAAGGGTGGAATAGGGGTTGTATTGTGTAGGATAATGCCTTTATAAAACGCATATCTACAACCATGACCCAACACCAATGATATGATATAAGGGTTTGCTTTATAAATAGTTATACTGCATATTATGCGTGTATTTCTTGTTTTTAATACAAAATTTAGTTAAAAATATAGATTTTTTCATATTTAGATTTCAAATTTATGTTTTTTATAAGGATAATTGATTTAAAGTCTAAATTTTTTAAGAATAGAAATCTATTTATATTTATAATTAATTAGATGTTATCATGAATGAGGATCAGCTCCCAGACAGCATAAGAAACGCCCTTTCATCGCTCAGGAAGAAAAGCAAACATTATGTGCAGGTAAGGTACATCCATAACGGATTCTACGCTTATGAAGTGGCAACGCATGTTGACGCAAAGACCCAAAAAAAGAAAAGAGTCTCCTTCTATTTAGGCAGGATATTGGACGATGGAAAACTTATCATGCCTAGAAGGAGGCAAGGCAGCGCAGCTGCCAACAGCATAGGCGAGCAGCTTTCCCGTATGGATTCCAGAAACGATGCATCACCTTTTGAAAACGCAGCACACCCGAATGAAATAGACTTGAGGATACTTACGGCTATAAGCACAGATGGGAGGATGCCTATATCTGAGATAGGCGCGGCTGCGGGAATTGGGCGTACATCTGCGCAGTACAGGCTTGAGAAGCTAGAAAAGGAATATGGCATACGATATACCCTAGAATTCGGCCCGAGGCCGTTTGGCTTATTCAGGTATTTTATATTGGTGAGATTTATACATGGGAAACCGAGCGCAGATAAGATAAGGGATCTGCTCAAGGACAACTATATGATACAGCTTGTGGCTTTGACAAAGGGAGAATCAGATATGTTCATCTATGTGCTTGCAGAGGATACAAAAAAACTCGAGGATATGATTTATGAGATTAGATCTTCGCATGTATTCGCAGGATACGGGGCAGAATGGATGATTAGCTATATAACTTATTCCTATGGGTATCTGCCCATAAGGGAGGAATTCTTCGATTATCTCAACGGAAGGATATGGCACAGAACAAAGGAGACGCCCAGGAAAAAGGAGAGGCAGCTTTTGGAAAGGGAGTACATAGTGCTCAAAGAGCTAAATGCGAAAGGCAATCTTGAGTTTGAACAGATTGAGAAAAAGCATGGGCTTAGCCATGGTTCTGCCTCATATACGTATTATAAGCTCTTAGAGCAATCAGTGATAAAAAGGGCTACAATAACAATGGAGACGCCCCCAATTAAGTACAATGCAATAGTATTATTGAAGCAGTTTTATATAAATTATTTCAATGCCACCAGGGATAGGTTCCTGATGCACATTATAAGCGATACGCAAACTCCCATAAACAAGTATCTTTTAATTGGCGATATAGGCGCACCATATGGTTTCCTTTTTATTTCGCCGATTTTCAATGATGGGGAATTGAACTCAGTAGAAGCTGAGCTAAAGAGCCTGACGGGAAAATCTGAGATAAGCTCACTTATAATAACGGATATATTATTGGGATCTTTAGGATATAGAAGATTAGATAATAAAGAGTCGCTGCAGTACAAGGCCCTTTCAAAACCCTCTTAAAATAGGCTGTAAAATGAATAACAGACAAGTAAAATACATGTCTGCGCCATATATTTGCATTTATTCGTTTTCTGCTCCTCCGAACATAATATCACATTGGAAAATGGTTTGAAAGCCTTTAAATACCTTCCTGTTTAAATCTTTACTGCGGATATAACTATATATGGAACTCGGCAGAAGTTTCGCATGGTTTTTTGCTCACTTTGATTAGATAGATGATTTTATGATAGAAAGAACATTAGTATTGATAAAACCCGAAGCTGTATGCAGAGGCATTGCAGGCAGGATCATCCGAACATTCGAAGATGCAGGGTTGAAGGTAGTCGCAATAAAGGCAGTAAAACCTGCAAAGGAAACTGTAGAGAGGCATTATACATTAGATAAGGAGTGGTATGAGGGAGTATGGGAGAAAACCAAGAAAAGCTATGACAAGCAAGGATTGGAATTAAAGGAAACTCCGCTTGAATTGGGCACCAAAATAAGGGGGTGGCTCATAGACGGCATTAAAGAGAAACCGGTAATCGCAATGGTTTTGGAGGGCAACGATGCGATATCTGCAGTAAGGAAATTTGCCGGCGCCACTGCACCGAGCGTGGCAGATCCCTCCACCATAAGAGGCATGTTCTCGACGGATTCTTATAGCGTTGCAGACAGCGAACGCAGGGTGGTAAGAAGCGTAATACACGCTTCTGACGGCGTAAAGACTGCAGAGCGTGAGATAGCGGTTTGGTTTGAAAATGACGAGATAATAGATTACAAGAGGGCTGAAGAAAACATAGTTTATTGATAGCAGAATTACCTGTACTTTATGTCATCGCTCATCATCTCCGTGGCCCACATAGGATCCCAAACCAGTTCGAGCTCTACTTTTCCCACATTGCTTATGTTCTCAAGCCTGAGCTGCGCATCTGCTAGTATCAGCGATGTAACCGGACACATCGGTGACGTCATAGTCATCGTGACTTTAACATCTTTTCCTTCCAATATTTTTATGTTGTATATTAACCCCAGGTTTACTATGTCAGCATCAAGCTCAGGGTCCTTGCATTGGGATAGGGCTTCAACTACATCTTTTACCGCTACCATGGATATCAATATATTACATTATTTAATACATAAAAGCGTTGGCGGATAAAACTTATACAAATTTACAAAATTTTAGAAGAAAAATAGAAAAAGAAAAAGGCAAAGAAGAGCGTAATAGTTCAGCTGCTTAGGCTTATTTCTATCTGGACAGTGTCAGGCACTGGTATCCTCATGACCTGCCTTAATGCTTGATCATTTGCATACACATGTATCAGCCTTTTGTGGACCCTAAGTTCCCATTTCTCGTAGGTATGGCTTCCATCGCCGCACGGCGTCTTTCTGGTCGTGTGCGATATCCTTTTAGTAGGGAATGGGATTGGACCTTTGGTTTTTACATCCATAGAGGTTGCAATGGCCTTTATCTGCTGCATCACATCATCTGCATCCTTTTGCGAGATGCTTGCAAGCTTTATTACTGCTATATTTGCCATCTTAATACCTCAATTTACTTAGGGACTGCAGGTACGACATCAAGTATGACGCCAGCACCGACAGTTTCTCCCATATCCCTTATCGCAAACCTTCCCAATTGCGGGAATTCGCTGTACTTCTCCAAAGCTATAGGCTTTGTTGGTTTTATTTTTACTATAGCTATGTCGCCGGTCTTTATGGTTTCCGGATTCTTCTCCAGAGTTTGGCCAGTCTTTGGATCCTTCTTCTCAAGTATATCGGTTATAGTGCATGCCAACTGTGCCGTATGTATGTGGAACACAGGAGTATATCCTTTGGCTATCACGTTCTGGTGGTGCAAAACTATTACCTGCGCAGTGAATTCTGCAGCTACCATTGGCGGGTTGCTTGTAGGGCCTATGACATCGCCGCGCTTTATGTCCTTCCTGTCCACACCTTTGATGTTGAAGCCTACGTTGTCTCCAGGCTCTGCCTTCTGCAGCTGCTGGTGGTGCATCTCGATGCTCTTGATTTCAGTCTTTACGCCGCTTGGCATTATTATTACAGAGTCTCCAGGTTTCATTACTCCTGTTTCTACCCTGCCTACAGGTACTGTTCCAAAGCCGGATATGCTGTATACGTCCTGTATTGGCAACCTAAGAGGTTTGTCTGTAGGCTTTACAGGCACAGTCAAAAGATCCAATGCTTGCAGAAGCGTTGGCCCGTTATACCATGGCATCTTTTCTGGCTTCTTTGATATGTTGCTTCCTTCGTAAGCAGAATAGGGCACAACATTTATGGCATCTACATTCCTGTAGCCCAATGATTTCAAAAGGTCTGTTGCAGCTTTCTTTGCAGTCTCGAATTTAGATTGCTCAAAATTTGCAGCGTCCATCTTGTTTACGCCTACAATTATCTGGCCTATGCCCAGCACGTTTGCCAATATGGCATGCTCTCTCGTTTGCGACTGCACTCCATCGACTGCGCTTACAACAAGAACCGCGGCATCCGCTTGGCTTGCTCCGGTAATCATGTTCTTTACGAAGTCCCTGTGCCCTGGTGCATCTATGATTGTGAAATAGTACTTAGGGGTCTGAAAATCCCTGTGCATTATGTCTATGGTTATTCCTCTCTCTCGCTCCTCCTTCAGCTGATCCATTACGAATGCAAATTCGAACGTTGATCTGTTAAGCTGCTGTGTAATTTCCTTGTATCTAGCCAGATCCCTGTCCGTCACTGCTCCAGTTTCGTAAAGCAATCTGCCTACAGTCGTTGATTTTCCGTGGTCAACGTGTCCTATAAAGATTAGGTTCAGATGTGGTTTTTCTGCCATTTGTTTCACCTTATTTAATATGAATTAATAATAACAATAATAGCTCAACCCATTATATGCCGTTCTAATATATATACCTTTATACCGACGGGCATTCTAGATTTTAGAGCATACCTTTATGTAAACAGCAACGAAAGTTGCACTTTATTTATGCAAGGCATAGAAATAAATATATTGCGTAATTTATTTGAAGGGGTGCCGCATTATGCTGGCTGGCAGCCGCAAAAAAAGCAGCTTCTTGCGCGCATGGAATGCTTGTTTTGCAACTGCCTGGGATATGCATAAGGCAAAATGGATTTTTCAGAAAAGTTTTTATATATATTTGTATTTGTTATATAGCTTTAAGGAGTGATACCATGGCAAAAGATGA
This sequence comes from Microcaldota archaeon, assembly GCA_021792395.1. Lineage (GTDB taxonomy): Archaea > Micrarchaeota > Micrarchaeia > Micrarchaeales > Micrarchaeaceae > JAMCYW01. The sequence continues at coordinate 4,097 of JAJYUR010000015.1, read as the reverse complement.
GGAAGAAGACGACGAAGAGGAAGAAGAGGAAGAAGACGACGAAGAGGAAGAAGACGACGAAGAGGAGTAATGTATATAGGTAGAAACGGCAAGCGATTGTAACTTGTATTTTTTGTTTTTAATATAAGATTCTTATTTTTTAATTTCGCCTTTCTGTTAAGGTATGTTATTTATAACTTTCAATTTAAAACTACTAAATGTAACTTCTATATATAATAAAGCCAACAGGCTGATTTTATTATATGCATGCGGTGATTTTTTGGTTAATGGGATTGAACTTACGACTACGGGTGCGCTTGTCACAGATGACGGTAGGGGCATAGCAAGGATAGATTCAAAGGCCAGGAAGTTGCTGAACCTCACTTCAGGAGACATAATAGAGATGAAGGGCAAGCGCAGATCCACTGCGGCAATAGCCCTGCCAGCACACCAGCAGGATGAAGGGCTGGATTTTATAAGGATAGACGGATGGACAAGAGAGAGCCTCGGAGTAGGAATAGGGGATAAGGTATTTGTAACAAAAGCAGAGGTCAACAACGCAGAAAAGGTAGTACTTGCACCACCCCAGAATCAGCGAACGCCCATATCTCCAGATTTCGCAGGATATGCGAAAAACAAGCTTGAAAACCATCCGCTGGTGAAAGGGGATGTGGTTCCGGTCCCGATGTTCGGATATGTCTTTAGGTTTGTTGTTGCGCAGATTGTGCCCCATGGCGTGGTTAGGGTAACGCAGAACACTGAGATAGTAGTAAAGACTGAACCGGTATCCGAATCAATGATACGCATAGGCGACGTCCATTACGAGGACATTGGAGGGCTGAAGAACGAGATGCAGAAGATACGGGAGATGGTAGAACTGCCGATAAGGTACCCAGAGCTTTTCGAGAGATTGGGCATAGAACCGCCTAAAGGCGTGCTTCTGTTCGGGGCGCCAGGCACTGGCAAGACATTGCTGGCGAAGGCAGTAGCAAACGAGAGCGATGCCAATTTCATAGACATATCAGGCCCAGAACTGGTGAGCAAGTTCGTCGGAGAAAGCGAGGAGAGGCTGAGAAGCATATTCGTAGAGGCTAAGGAGAAGGCGCCAACAATAATATTCATGGATGAGATAGACGCCATAGCGCCTAAAAGGGAGGAGGCAACCAACGAAGTGGAAAGGAGAATGGTATCCCAGTTGCTTACGCTCATGGATGGAATGGCTTCAAGGGGCCAGGTCATAGTCATAGGGGCTACGAACAGGCAGAATGCAATAGACCCTGCACTTAGAAGACCGGGCAGGTTCGACAGAGAGATAGAGATAGGAGTGCCAGACAGGAATGCCAGGAAGGAGATATTGCAGATACATACCAGGAACATGCCTTTGGCGAATGATGTAAGCGTAGAGGAGCTTGCTGACATAACGCACGGATATACTGGCGCAGACATAACGGCATTGGCTAGGGAAGCCGCAATGGCATCGCTCAGGAAGATACTTCCACAGGTATTGAACAAAAGGTCTGTGCCTAACGAATTGCTCATGAGCCTTGAGGTAACCAAAGGGGATTTCGTTGATGCATTTAACACAGTACAACCAAGCGCGCTCCGCGAGGTATTTGTAGAGAGGCCAAACCTGCACTGGAGCGACGTAGGAGGACTAGATGATATTAAATCGCAGTTGAAAGAGGCTGTTGAATTACCCATAAAAAAGCCCGAGACATTCGAAAAGATGGGCATACGCCCGATAAGAGGAGTATTGCTTGTAGGGCCCCCAGGGACAGGAAAAACGATGCTGGCGAAGGCAGTAGCTACAGAAAGAGAATCGAATTTCATATCCATAAAAGGTCCTGAATTCCTGAGCAAATACGTTGGCGAAAGCGAGAAGGCCGTGCGCGAGGTCTTTAGGAAGGCTAAGATGGCCGCGCCGTGCATAATATTCATAGATGAAATAGATTCTGTTGCATACGCTAGGAGCGGCGATTCTTCGGACTCGATGGTCACAGAGAGGATTGTAGACACCCTGCTTACCGAAATGGATGGGCTGCAGGACCTTAAGAATGTTATAGTCATAGCTGCAACCAACAGGCCAGACATAATGGATCCTGCACTCCTCAGGCCGGGCAGGTTCGACAAGATAATAGAGATACCTATGCCAGATATGGAGACAAGGAAGGCGATACTTAAGGTGCATACGAAGCGCATGCCATTGGCTAAAGAGGTAGATATCGAGGAAGTGGCAAAGGCAACAGAAGGATACACGGGCGCAGAACTGGAGAACATCTGCAGGGAGGCAGGCATGAGCGCGATAAGGAAGGAGAAGGAGACAGTATCAAGGAGCGATTTCGAAAACGCGCTCAATGAAGTAAAACCTTCGGTGCCTAAGGAGCTTGCTGAAAGAATAAAGAGGTTCAAGGACGAACCTGAGAGCATGTACAGGTAAGCCCCCGTGCATGCATATTATTAATAATATTAATGCGAATAAGAAGGCAGTAAGGTGAGATTTTGAAAATAGTATATTCAGATCCGAAAACAGGAAGGACGGCGCAGGCGGAGATAAGCAGCGAGATAGCGGTTGCATTGAACAATAAAAAGATAGGGGATACCATAGACGGCATGATCATAGGGCTTTCAGGCTATACGCTGAAAATCACCGGAGGATCAGACACAAGCGGTTTCCCGATGCAGGCGAATATAGAGGGCACTGTAAAGAAAAGCGTGCTCAAGACGATCAGCAACTCTGGCAGCATGAAGGGCATGCATAGGAGGAGGACTTTGGTAGGCAATTCGGTTGGCCCAGATACTGCACAGCTGAACCTTGCAATCCTAGAATACGGCGATAAGAGCATAGATGAAATAATGCCGAAGAAAGAAAAGGGGAAAAAACCGGATGAGAAGAAGGAGTGATCCTCTTTATGTTTAAGTGATATGTTGGATGATATAAAGCAGAGCTCGTTGAATATAGGCACGCTTGGCCATATAGACCACGGCAAGACATCGCTTGTCAGGGTACTTACAAATGTATGGACTGACAGGCATAGTGAGAGCCTCAAGCGCAACATGACGATAAAGCTAGGCTATGCAGATGCAATAATAAAGAAATGTCCTAACTGCGATGGACCTGGCGCTTACACTGTCAATGACAAATGCAGCGGATGCGACGGCATACCGGAGCCTTTCATGAGGATATCAATACTTGATGCGCCAGGGCACGAAACGCTTATGGCCACGGCCATCGCAGGCGCGAACATAATAAACGGCATACTTTTTGTAATAGCGGCAAATGAGGCATGCCCGATGCAGCAGACAAAAGAGCATCTTATGATAATAAACCTGCTCGGACTTAAGAATGTCATAGTAGTGCAAAGCAAGATAGACATAGTTGGAAAGGCAAAGGCAATAGAGCACTACAAGCAGATAAAGGAGTTTATAAAGGGAAGTGTCATCGAGGATGCACCGATAGTGCCTGTGATGACCAACAGGAACATCAACATAGATGTCCTGCTCTCGCTAATAGTAAACATGAAGAAGCCTGAGATAGACCCGAATGCAGATCCGCTCATGTACGTCGCGCGCTCTTTTGACATCAATAGACCAGGGGCGACAGTAGGTGATATGAAGGGAGGAGTAATAGGAGGCACGCTGGTCAGGGGCAGCTTCAAGGTTGGGGATGAAATAGAGATTCGCCCAGGCATAAAGACCGAATCGAATTCCAAGAAGGAGACCTACAAGCCGGCTATAACAGTAATAACCGAAATAAGCAACGGTACGGAAAAACTTGAGAAGGCGCTCCCGGGAGGGCTCATCGGGCTCTCTACAGAGATAGACCCGTATTTCACAAAGGCCGACGGATTAGTAGGAAATGTGGTTGGATATCCAGGGAAGCTGCCAGATGTTATAACATCGATGAGCGTAGCATACCACTCGCTCAACAGGCAGGACATTCAGGAAAAAGGATTTGTGGAAAACGAACCTTTATTGCTGAGCGTTGGCACTCTTACTGTTGTAGGCTACATAAAGAAGGCAAAGAAGAGCAAGCTGGAGCTTGACCTTAGGCACCCCATATGCGCCGAGCAGGGCATAAAGATGGCGGTGATGCGCAACATGGGCCAGCGCTGGAGGCT
>JAJYUR010000014.1 GCA_021792395.1 Microcaldota archaeon | reverse complement strand
CGCCCGAAGCAGGGATCGAACCTGCAACCTAGCGGTTAACAGCCGCTCGCTCTACCATTGAGCTATTCGGGCTTGAAAAAACTGAAAGGCTCTGCGAGGTTTATCTCCCGCAAATACGATGCAGTGTTATCGCCAATCAAATCTGACGGCTCAAGCATATCATTTGTATAGTTATATTTTAAAAACCCATATCCTTTATCGAAATTTACTTCGGCGCATACAAAGGTTGGGGATTCTTCAGTTATAAGATCGAATGACCCTATATACCTTTTCCCCTTGTATAAGAAAGAATATACCTTCTCCATTATGCCAATGTCAGAACCCTTTGATATTAGGCTTATGGCTATGGCTTCAGGGCTGTTGAATATCACGCATGCAACATCTTTGTTTTTCAGCTCCTTCTCCTTTATGGGCCAGCTCTTGAATCCCACTATCGGCATCCTGTAAGAATTGTATCCCTGGTTCTCCTCGAATTTATCCACAAATTCAAGCTTTTCTGGAGTGCTATTGCTTCCCGGGTGGTATATTGCATACCTAGATGCAGCATCTCCCATATAGTACAAAGCAATGGTGGTCTTCCCTATCTTGTCTGACGGCACGAATAAGCGCGTTTTGCTGCCCTCCTTATGGCTGAATATGGCGCTCATGCTGCTGCTGAACGTGCAGTTGTAGCGGGCGAGGTCCATATCAGAGCTTGCTCTCACAAAATACAGACTAAGCATATTGCTGGCTTTTTCCTTTTCAACCATATTCAACGCCTTGACAAGAATGCAGGATGACAATTCCTAAGATTGAAGGTATAATTATTTATAAGTGACGCGCTATCAAGCCAATTATATACATCACATCGTATGCAGGTTCATACATGATGGGGAAGGAGACTGCACCCTCGCCTATCGCATAATAATCGTTTTCCAGGTTTGCCCTTACAGTATATGCGATGTTCTCCTCCTTGTATACTACCGGGCTGGTTAAAGAGCTTACATAGACCTTTGCATTGTATACTCCTGGCGTATATCCGTATATTGGGTATATGAAATGCCCGATGGTATGGTGCAGGGCTATTACGGTCATTGTGTTGTTCCATGCAGGTATGTTTTGCACGCTTATGATGAAGGGATTATCCGATACCCCAGTATTGTTTATAGTTATGTACAAGTTCGTAGGCTCCCCTGGGCTGGACACTATTGCAGTCGGAGCCACGCCCAACCTGAATACGTTTGGGGTAACATTTACGTACGCGCGGAAATGCAGCGTCCCTATCCTAGATTCGTTGCCCGTATTTATTGCGCTTAAATTAAATATATAGGTACCGTTAGCAGCACTTGGAGAAGGCGTTAGCTCTACGGACAGTTGGTTCCGGTTCAACGATGAATTTTCCGCAGTCCAGCCGGCAGGTATTGAAGTCGCAACGAGCCTGTTCCATCCCCTGTTTATTAGGTAACCAGTGCTGTTTGTAGTAGATGAATTTATAGTAATGAAGAACGTCTGACCCGGGCCCACCTTGCCCAGGAACATGCTCCCATTATTGGCTATCGTAGCGTTGTATGGCTCAATTACCCTTACGTACGAAGCGCCGCTCGTCAATACTAACGATGCCAGCAGCAACATGACAATTATGGCAGATGCTTTCAGATAAACACCATATTAGAATATTATGGATGAAGGTATAAAACGTTATTGTTGGGCGTCAGGTATACCTGACAGTGAAAGATGCGACTTTCTGCGTTGTGACCTTTCCCGGAAGCATATTCGTAGTATAGTTTAGCCATAGGTAGCCTACAAACGAATCGCCAAGAGGTTTCTTTGATATGCCATAGGAGCTATAGCAATTAACGGTTATGATTGCAACTCCGTCGCTGTACATGTCGATGCCGTTTGCCATTGCATTTGAAGGGTATGCACTTTGATCGCTTGAATACCCAAGAACGTGTATGTTGCCATATTCAGGATAATTAGAATTGGTTGAATTGACCGTGGATGCGCATGCGGCACCCGTTATATCCATAGTTGCGCCAGTAACCTGCGATATCTTGATTATGAATACCCCAGATGTATTTATGGCGTACGAATCGCATATGAACCCCGGCGTCGGGGTGCACGATGATGGAGCTGCGTGCGGATTCAGTACGCCGGTCGATATTACCACATAAAGCGCAATGCCTATTATTAGGAGCGCAACGCCGTAAGAGACCATGAAATCGAGGGCTACCTGCGATCTCATGACGTATGTTTTAGCAGTATGCATCTATTCACTCATCTTCAGGGTTTGAAGCGCTTTTGCCTACTTTTAGTCTGACTCCGCTCGAATCTCTGGTTATCGTTATGTCAAGGTTGTCCTTCCCAAAAAGTTTTTGGAGCTCGTTGTATGTATATGCGCCTATCTCACCGTTCGGAGAATTCCTGCTTTCGAGGATCTCGTCCCTGCGCTCCTTGAGCTTCTCCCTTTCAGTTTCCGTGTACACCAGCGACAGTTTTGGCACTTCCTTAGATTCGAAAAGGCTTTCGATATTTAAGTCTATGCGATTGTAGCCTTCGTCCTGCAATATAAAAGGCAGCACTGCAGTAAACTCGCCTTGCAGCTCCCTTATGGATGCCTCGACGTTTTCCTTTTCGCCTGCAACTACGAATTCGGTCGTATTTAGAAAGCCGGAGAATACCCCTTGAGATTTGTTTTTTATTATGTCCTGCAGGAGCTGCGATATCAGCCTTAGTATTACCATAGCAGATTGCTCGCCGAATTTCTGCACATATGTGCTAAGCCCGTCCACCTTGAGCGTGCCTATGGTATAGCGCTCGCCTTCCTTGAGCGAACGCTCTATCTCCTTCGATATCCTTTCCTCGTCAGGCAGGTCTATGAGTGGATCGAAGCGCTTGCCTTTTTTCTTTAGGAAGAGCGTGACCAGGCTCCTAAGCTCTATAGGATCGAAGGGCTTCTTTATGTAATAATCTGCCCCGTTTTTTATGCCCTTGAACCTGTTGTTTGTTGGGTCCATTGCGCTTACAAGTATTATGATTGTGTTGCTCATGGATGAATCGCTCTTTACGGTCTGACATATGTCCAAGCCGTCCTTATTGGGAAGCATCAGGTCCAGGACTACCAGGTTCGGCTTATTCTCCCTTATAAACGGTATCGCCTCCCCTCCGTCATATATCTGGCTTACTTCGAAGCCTTTGCCTATCGAAAGCGCCATCAGCTTGTTTATGTTTTTGTCATCTTCCACTATCAGTATCTTGCGCAGCTCATTTTCCTGCTGGAGAAGATAGTATGTCAGTATGCCGCCGCTGCTTCTCGATGCTATGGCTTTGCGGCTTTCAAGCGTGGAAAGGGCGCTGTCCAATTGCCCTTTTGGTACGCCCCTGCTGAACATAGTCTCCTTCAGCTCGTTGTACGTTACCTGCTGCTTCTCATTTATAATCGAGATTAAATCTTCCACAAAATTAGCATTCTCTGCCATTCCAGTCACCGATAATTAATGCCAAAGAAAACCTATTATATCTTGCCATGGATTGGACATTTTAGTAAGGTATTAAAAGCTTTATTTGAAAGTATAGCATATGGCAACCGTTATAGGGCATAAAAAGTCGTCAATGAAGAAAAACTACTATGTTTACATTGCAATAATAATCGTAGCGGTTATAGTACTTGCCATAGCTGCGAGCTATCTCTCAGGGCCCATCAATATCTCCTCCCCCAAAACAGTTGCCATAACATATAGGGGCACGGCATTTGCAATAGGCGGTAACGAATATGTCGCCATGCTAGGAAACTATAGCACGGGCAAGGATGCTGCAGACATATACCTTACTAAATCACCGTCCTTCATAAACAGTGAATTGCAGATATCATTGAGCGTAGGCAACACCACCCATGTGAATTACAATTCAAGATATTCAAATATGGGCTTTAGCCTTGTTTCCATATCAAACGGCACTGCAAAAGTGACTATAGAACCCCTTAGCACCTCATTGAATATACTTCCAGACAGCGCTAAAATAGAGAATGTGAGCCAATTTTCGTTTGGCTCTTCTTGACAAAGCGCGTCAGGCATGATTGCAGGCTTATGGTTCCTGATCCTTCTTTGAAGGCTTATATGTTATCGGAAGTGTAAACCAAAATTTTGTTCCTTTCCCTAGCTGTGAATCGAATTTTATAGCGCCGTGGTGCAGCCTTATGATCTCCTTTGTTATGGCAAGGCCCAAGCCAGTGCCAGTGCCATCCGGCTTTATGAGGCTGCGCTTTTGGGCCTGATAGAATTTCTTGAAAATCCCCCTTTTATCTTCGTCACTTATGCCTATGCCTGTATCGGAGACCTCGCACTGGATTTTGCCGCGTGATTTCTTGAATATGTGCACCTTTATGCTTCCTTTTTCTGTAAATTTTATGGAGTTGCCTATCAGATTGGCAAAGACCTGTATGAGCCTATTAGGATCAGCGGTTATTATTGGAACGTCGTAATCAGATTCCCATTGGAAATCGAGCCCGTTGTTCCTGGCACGCTCCTCCAATGCCTTTATGCTTGGATTGTTCTGCATCTCGCGGAGGTTTGTCTCCTTTATGTCAAGTTTTACCTTGTCTGCCTCCAGCTTTGCGGCATCAAGTACCTGTGTTATTATAATCATAAGCCTATCTGATTCGTCCAAGATGGTTTTTATGTATTCCTTCTGGTCATCATTCAGTTTGCCGAAATCTCCGTCATAAAGCAGCTTTGAAAATCCCTTTATGTTTGTCAGGGGCGTCTTGAGCTCATGCGTTATGTCGGATATGAATTGCGATTTCAATTCACTATTCATCCTGAATTTTTTGGACAGGGCCATCTGGGCCTTTAGCTCGCTTTCCTGATCCTCAAGCCTGCGTTTTGTAGCAAGCTCCTTTATGAGAAGGAGGTATTCTATGCCATTCCTTCCCTTCAGGCCCCTTATGGAATGTATGCCAGGTATTATATCATGATTTCTTTTTTGGAGGTTTATATAGGTGCCATCAACCGCACCCCCGGACTTAACGTAAGCTATGTCCCTGTCCAATATTGCCTGATCTATGTAAAGGTTCCTTACATCAGTGCCGATAATCTCATCCTTCTTGTATCCAAGCACCTGTTCAAGCGATATGTTGCAGTCCCTTATGTAGCCGAGCTCGTCCAATGTCACTGCTGCATCTGATGTTGCATTGAGGAATCCATACAGGTTCTCTCTTAGAAGATCGGAATATCTTTCCATGCCTGCATCGGTAGCCACAACAGCATAGCCGTCCCCTATGTCCTTTATTGAGTATCTGACATGCATGGGCGCATTTCCAATCACCATATCGGTAACTCCAGATTTTGATTTGCCTATCTTCTGAAAGTCAGCCTCCTGCTTCTCTGGGGATTTTTGGATCAATTCGGGCAGGCTTTTGCCTACAAAGTATGCTCCTCCATCAGGCACATCGTCAAATTTGCCTATTGCGGCCCTTATCTTGAGTGCTTTATCCGTTATAAATAGGTATATTCCCTTAGATGAATTGACCAGCGATGCGATTGCAATGAATGCATTGCGCTCCGTAGAATCGTTGATGGATATATGCACCATATCGTCATTTATTTTATAGGACGATATGCTTAGGATACGCTCATCCCTGTTTACAGGCATTGCTGCCTCGATGAATTTTCCGCGCTCAAGCGCGAATACCTTTTCCAATGGCACCTTCAAGATGTCGTTGAAATTAGTCTTTGAGCTAGAGGTAACCGAGAAGATCGATATCGCACCCTTGTTCAATTTTATTATCTGCCCGCTTGAATTTACCAGCATCTGGGGCGTACTTGAGTTAAAGGCTGCATCGAAATAATTCGCTATCTTGAGGTTCATTGCAGATTCGCTCTTATATGCGAGGAACATCCCAATGAAGAACCCGCCTATCGATAATGCGGTAAGCATATCGTCGCTGAATCTGTTCTCCTGCTTTGCCATCAACTTTAAGAGCGCTATGGTCTTGCCGCTTGCGATTATCGGTATGGCTGCAAAACTCGAATATCCCTTATTCTTATAGTTTATGAGTTCGGGAAAGGCAGAATACTCGCTCAGCTGATTGTCTACGTATACCTTTTTTGTGTTTTGTATGTATTCATCGAGCTTTTCGCTGTAATCTTTGCTTCCAGGGATAAGTGACACGTCAGCGCTGTCGATGCCGAATACGTCCTTTACCACCCCTATGAAATTGTTTATAGCCTGCTTGTCATCAGAAGAAGCCTTCACTATTGGAAATATGTCAAGGAAGAACTTATCCATAAGTATATTTTCCACCATTGGACCAGCATTCGCATATAAGCAATTAGATTTATTTGAAAAACTATTTAAATCAGTAATGAAGAAAATATCAAATAGTTATGAGAAGCAGACCTGCATAGATTTTTATAGAATAAATGCCATATCTGATCCATGATAAAAATGATTTTTCCAGGCGTCTTTTCAATAGACGGAAGGGTTGCCACTATAAACCTTGCCAAGGGGAGGAAGGTTTATGGAGAGGAGACGCGCGTCGAAGATGGCGTAGAGTACAGGTTGTGGAACCCTTACAGAAGCAAGCTTTCCGCAGCACTGCTTAACGGACTGAGCGCTATGCACATAAAGGAAGGCTCGAAGGTCCTTTATCTTGGGGCCGCAACAGGCACCACTTCAAGCCATGTTAGCGATATAGTAGGGGATAGCGGCATAGTGTACTGCATAGAGCTATCCGAAAGGAATATGCGCGAGCTCATAAACGTATGCGATGCGCGTAGCAATATGCTGCCGATATTGGGTGACGCCAGAAATACTGATGGCTACAAGGAATATATAGAGGAATGCGATGTGCTTTACCAGGATGTATCTGCAAGGGAGCAGTCTGAAATTTTGAAGGCAAACAGCAGATTCCTCAAAAAAGGGGGGTTCGCATATTTCATAATAAAGTCACAGAGCGTAGATGTTGGCAAAAAACCCGCTGATGTCTTTGATTCTGAATTAAAAAACCTGTCAGGTGTGTTTGATATCGTAGAAAAGGTGCACCTAGAGCCCTATGACGAATTGCACCTTTTTGTAGCACTGAAAAAAAGGTAATGGCGATGGAAGACGTAACGCGTTATATGGATGCAATAGATAAGGCGGGGCAGGGAGGAGGCATTCTCGTCTGCAGGCATTGCGGCACCAGGAATAGATCGGCATACGACCACGCCATATGCATCAGGTGCGAGCAATTTGTAGATTCCACAATGAACATGTTGGAAGCAAAAGACCCGTCACTTCTGAAATCCCTTGAAAACATTGATGCAGCGTTGGACAACAGAGACTACGAATCGGCAATAAAGGAATACGACTCCATATTCTCGCAACGAAAGGATCCTGGATTTTTATATGCTGAGGCGCTTATATACATAGCTTATTCTAATTATGAAACCTCGCTGATAGATTATGATAAAGAGGGGTATATGGAGGAGAATTCCGTACATAGATTGGATTCTATAAGGTTGATGTCCCAAGCAAAGTTGCTGCTTAATAAAACGGTATATGCGTTGAATTCGAATGCCGGCGAAGGCGATACGCCTAACAAAAGATACCTTACATTCCTGTCACAGGTAAAACTTGGGCAGCTGCGAGGGGCCATGATGAATTTTTCAGCACTGGATAAGCCCGAATCGAATGAGCTGCATTCTTATGCTGGCATGGTATTCCACTCTGCAAACGACGACATTGATAAAGCTTTGGAACTTTCAACCACAATGATAAAAAGCGGAAAGAATGTATTGAATGCCGCCTATTACTATGCGTTTTGTTTATTCAGGAAAAATAAGCTTAAGGACTCCGCAAGAATACTAAACAGGCTGCGCCAGTACCTTGATAACCCAAACATCGGTGAATTGGCAAAAAAGCTGGGCATCATTTAGATATGTATATGAATGTCAGCCCAGAAGCACTTTTCTGATCCAATATGCAGTAGCCAAATCTTTCGAATTGTACTATCGAATGGAGCGGCAGTTCGCCAGCCATGCTTTCAGCATATCCTTCAACTGCATCGATGCTATTTTGGTTATAGCTGCCGTCTTTGTTGAACAGGTTCCCAGGCATGATGATCTTGCATTTGATTGCCATGCTTGATGGAACCCATTGCAGTATGCGGCCAGGCCCGTCGGATATCTCCGAAACCACACTGCCAGAATATGATTTTATTTTTATGCTTGCTAGGTCTTTCAGCCTTAGGGTATGCCCCACGTCGGCATTTGAAATGTCGCTTGAGCTTATGAATACATTGCCATCTATGGTGTATTCCCTGAACCCAAGGTCTGTTGTAGGATTCATCTTAAGCTTTACCTTTAGCCCTTCCATGCCGTATATTTTTACAGGCAGGGGATCAGCTACGAAAAAGAAGTGCTTGGCGATAGGGTCAATTATCGATTTATTCTCTGAGAGCAGCATGTCGATGTCTACCGTTCCGTCGGTCCTGCTCATGCCAAACCTCAATACGAACTTCCTTATTGCTTCCGGCATTATGCCGCGTCTCCTCAATGCTATTATAGTTACAAGGCGGGGATCATCCCATCCATTTATCCTGCCTTCAGAAAGCAGCTTTCTTATGTCCCTTTTTTTTGTCGTTGTGCCTGTTATGTTGAGCCTTGCTTCCGTATGTATCCTTGGTTCCCTTAGCCCCAAATGGAACAGTATCAGCTTGTGGACAGTGTCCCAAAGCTCATATTCTTTGCTCCTTATTACATCTGTTACGCCGTTTATGGAATCCAGTATCGGAGTATTCATGTGGTATGTAGGCCATAGGACGTATTTTGTTCCGTGCCTGAAATGCGGAAACTTTTTTATCCTGAACAGGGTTGGATCCCGCATCGCTGTGTTGCCCGAGCGCATGTCCCCTTTGAGCCTTACTATGGATTCCCCTTCAGGCACCCTGTCGTTAATCATATCGTCGAAACGCTTGACGTTCTGTGAGGCATCTGAATCCCTATGTTCGCATTCAGTGCCGGAAAACCTTTTTGCCCTTATGTCATCCTCATGGCAAGAGCAGATGTATGCATTGCCTTGCCTGAGCATCTCCCTCCCATAATCGTATATCTTTTCAATCGAATCGCTTGCAAAATACTCCTTTGCAAATGATATGCCAAGCCAATCGGTGTCTGTTTTTATGCCCTGTACGAATTCGTCCCTGCATTTCTCAGGATTCGTATCGTCCCAATAAAGATATATCTTCCCATGGTATATCCTTGCGAATTCGTCGCTAAGTATGCACTGTTTTGCATTGCCTATATGTATGTACCCTCCTGGCTCTGGAGGAAACCTTGTGACAACTTCGCCATCTATCGCATCTTCTATGACCATTTTGGGTTTTGCGGTTCTCTTTGCCTTCTCTAAATATTCGCCTTCGAACTCTGCGCGATACTTGCCGTACTCGTTCAGGAGTTCTTCTTTAGTTTGGGCATTGACACGTTTTACTATCGATTCGACTAGCGATTTTAACCCTTTCAAATCGGATTTTGAATCAGGAAATTCATGGATTGCCTTGCTAAAGACACTGCCCACATCAGCCACTCCGTACTCCATGGCATTTTTGACAGCGTATTTGAGTATTATGTCTTCTTTAGTGGGCATATTACGACCTTATGGTTGTCAGCTGTATTGCACCATTGATCGCACCGGTTCCGTTTACTATAGCATGTGCATTAAGCGCTACTACTGACCCGTTAGCAATAAGCGGCGATATCGATATATTATATGTGCCTGCAGTCGCCACCCCTATGGGCCTCCCTAAATAGTAAAGGACCACGTTGGGCGCCAGCTTTACCGTGCTTTTAGCAGACACAGAAACATTAGATGCACCGTATGAATTGGAAAAATAATGCTGCAGCGCATAAGCGTCCATGTTGCCGGTTACTATATCGTAGCCGTCTGTGACTTGCGCGTAATTTGATATTGAGGCGTTTGTTTCAAGCCTTGACAATGTAGATGCTATGCTCTTCTGCATTGAGGACGAATTGCTAAATATTTTCAACAATGCATTCTGGGAGTATCCGATTATCGTAGCGTTTACCTCCCCTGAGACATAGTATTCCGGACCTGCACTCTTTTGTATGGTAGTTGTCGATGTAGATATATTGTTATTGCCAAAGGAGGCATATGATGATATGAACATCAGCGCCACTACCATTGAGCCTATGAACATTATTTTTTTCTTTTTGTTTTCAGATACCATTATATCCCACGCTGTCCGCACATCTTTTATTATAAGGCGCCGGACTTGAAGTATATTACCGCATAAAGATCCGATAGATAAGTGCCATTGCTTTAATTGTATTGTATTGCATTAAATATATATTAAATACCTTAAGACATTGAAAGTTTTTTATAGGTATGGCATAGATATTAATCTTAAAAACAAACCGAAGGTAATAAAATGTCTTTTAACGATGGGGATTTTCTAGAGATAGAGTACACGGCACGCAATGCACAGGATAGCACAGTGATTGCTACAACTGACGAAAAGGTTGCAAAAGAAGCCAACATATACAATAAGGAAATAAAATACGGCCCTGCGCTTGTAGTCATTGGGGCAAATGCAGTTGTCAAAGGACTTGAGAAGGAGCTCAAAGGCATGGAAGTTGGAAATGAAAAGGAGTTTACGCTAAAGCCCGAAGACGCATTTGGGAATAGAATGGAGGACCTTGTGCGCGTTATGCCATTGTCCGAATTCAGGGCGCACAACATAAACCCAGAACCCGGCATGAGGATAAACATAGACAACGTAACAGCAACGGTAAGGAGCGTAGGGTCAGGGAGAGTTGTTGTCGATGCGAACCACCCTGATGCAGGCAAGGAGATAAGGTATAAGGTAAAGATATTGAAGGTATTGCAGGATAGAAAGGATAGAATAGACGCACTTTGCAGGACATACGAAGTAAAGCCAACCAAGATAGAGCAGCACGACAAGGGCGTGGACATATACTTTGACAGTAAAGTAAAAAAGGATGCAGATTATTTTGTCAACAAGACAAGCATGCTTGCAGCATTATTCACTTATCTTAAGGAACTCGACAGGATAGAAGTGCACGAGGAATATATAAAGGAGCGACAGATTGATGACATTAAGGAAAACAAGGAAAAAGCGGAATAGATTGATGGCTTCATCAATCCTTTCCCGTAAGTGTTATGCTGAAAGCAACTGAGTTAAGCCTTTTCAGTTGACATTGCCCTTGATTCGACCTTTGCTTCAAAATCGCTTACGCCATACTTGAATTCTTCGTTGTTTTTTATGACGCCACGCTTTTTCTGCACCTCTCTTGCAAGCAGATAATATATGAATGCAAGGGATTTTCTGCCCCTGTTGTTTGAAGGTATTATTAGGTCGAGATATTTTGTCAGGTTATCCGTATCGCTTAACGCTATTATGGGTATGCCCACCTTGCTTGCTTCCTTTATGGCCTGCTTCTCGTTCCTCGAATCGCTTATGAATAGCAGTTTTGGCTCTATATAGTCCTTTCTATAAGGGTTTGTGAATATGCCTGGAGTTACCCTGCCAGGTATAAATATGGCATTTATTATCTCTGCAAATTTCTGCGCTGCGGCTATCGCATATATCCTTGATGCTGTTACCACTATATCTTTTGGCTCATACGTTGAAAGCATGTTGGCTGCAATGCTTATCCTTGAGTCTATCGTTTTAAGGTCAAGCAGGTAAAGGCCGTCCTCCCTTATCTTGTATACGAACCTTCCCATGCCTGACGTTTTCATCTTTGTGGCAATGTGTATGCCAGCTTCTAAATAATCATTTTGGTTTGCTATAAATTCTTCTTCTGCCATTTTAAACACCTTTGGGGCCGCCGAGATTTTCAGGATACTTTTGAATTCCCGTTGTTTTTACCTCGGGTCGCCAGCACCCCAAGCTGGAAGCCTACCAGGCTAGCAGACGGCCCCGTAAATAACCTTTATGCACACAAACTTTTATTTTCTTCCATTTTCTATGAATTCATCTATCAATTCCATGTTGCTTAGGAACATTCTCCTGCAGCAATACCTTCTGAATTCCATTTCATCGAGCACCTTGGCGGCGTCTTCATGGTTTTGGTTTACTCTTTTGTCGTATTCTTCCCAATGGTCTGCGACAACAGCGCCGCACGTAAAACATCTAACCGGCATCATCATTCAAATCACTTTTAACATCATCTATATGAAGTCTGGAATCTGGCTCTTGCTTTGGTACCCAGGAATTTCTTAGGCTCTACACGCCTGACGTCATCTATGAGCAGGCTCCTGTCGTATCGCATTATCTCTTTCCTGACCGTATCTGTATCCGAAAAAGCCACAATAGCTTTTGCTATGGCGCTGCTTACTGCCTGGGCCTGCGAGCTTATGCCGCCCCCATTGACATTTATCTTTATGTCTGCTGATTGTGCAATCTTCTTTGTCAGCTCCGACACGTATAAAGGTTTGAGCATCTCCTCCCTTAACTCTATAGGTTCTATCACTTCTACAGGCTTGGAATTAATCCTTATTATGCCGCTTCCTGCCTTTATCGATGCCCTTGCTATGCTCGCCTTCCTTTTCGCCTTCACGATGCTCGAACTGTTATTCTGCTTTGCAGAGGCTTTTTTCGATGCCCTTCGTGCAGCCTTCGGCTTATCCGAAGAGGGCTCAGATGTTTGCTTTTCCTTTGCCTCTGCGGCCTGCGGCGCTTCGATTTGCTGGACTGCCGGTTGTTTGCTTTCTTCCATGAATATCACATTTTCTTTTCATAGCCTAAGAGCTTTGAGAGCTCTGCAATGGTTGTATAGTTTGAGTACATCCTGCTGGGATCCTTCTTTTCTATTTCAAGCATTTTGGCATCCTTGAACTCGTCAGGTGTGCTTATGTACACCCTTAGTCGTTCGTACGCATCCTTGCCGTGGGCGCTCCTGTATGGCAGCATGCCCCTTATTATCCTTTTGACAAGCATGTCCGACCTCCTTGGCCAGTATGGAGAGTGTTCGGGATTTTCCTTTTCCTGCAGATTTAACCTTATCATGTATTTGCTTTTAATGGAGCTTTTACTGCCGCTTATTATGGCGCTGTCAGCATTGACTATGGCAACATATTTGCCCTGCAACAGGTGCTTGGCCACAATACTGCCGATCCTTCCAAGTACTGCTCCTTTTGCATCTACTACTTCATATTTTTTAATATCATCTGGAATTGCCTTCATTTGCTTACCTTATTACGTTTATTTTGTTGAGCTTTATAATGTCTTCTAGCTTCATGATCTTGCTGTTCGACTCTTTTATGCGCGCCATTGCTCCCTGAGAAAACTCTATAGCTGCGATGTTCACCTTATGGTCCAGCTTGCCTATAGAAAGGACCTTTCCTGGAACTATTACGTTATCGCCGTCCTTGGAGTACTTGTTTATCTTGTATACGTTTACAGATACCCTTCTGCGCTTCGGCACTGCTACCAGCTTATGCAGCCTCTTGTACAATGCAGCATAATGATTGCCTCTGGATGCCTCTTTCAGCGTATCTAGCCATGACTTTATGTCTGTTCTTTCAACGTTAATCTTCATACTTTCACCATATCATTGCGGGGGGTGAGATTTGAACTCACGCAGTCACTAAAGACACAGGAGTTCCAACAAACCTTATTTTGCATAAAATTTGCCCTCAGTCCTGCGCATTTGGCCAAGCTCTGCCACCCCCGCATCATCATTTAGCCTTTTTCAGCGCTTTCGATATAGAGCTTACTTCCTCTTTTATTATATCGCAAGCTTTATTAATGATTTCCTTGGGTGGCATCTGGCCAAAAGATTCAACATAAAATTTAAAAGATTCATCGCCTGTCTGCTCATATGTAACAAGGCCGGGCTGGAATTTTGCATGCTTCGTGGCTGCGTTCAATACTGCCTTGCCGTCGACCCTTAAGCGCTGGTCCTTTCCAAGCTTTATTATAGGTATGTTAGGCGAAGCGACCTTTATCTCCTTGTCAGACGTTTCCATATCGCGTGCGAATACAGTTACTGGACCCGTGGCGTCCAACGTAAACAGTATCTCGTCCTTATCAGAATACCCCTTTGATGGTGATACTATAGGTATAAGCCCGATCCTGTGCGCTATGTATTCATCAAATATGGCGCTCGAATTCTCGTAAACGGTTATTGAATCTATCGCAAACGTCTTTACGGCGCTTATGGCTGTTCTTCTCAGCGCATTTGCGTAGCTGGGCGTAATGCCGCTTATCGAAAACTCGAATGCCTTCTCATTGATTTTAATAGCCTCGAAGTCCATTTATTCACTCGTTCGATTTTCATTTTGAAACATAAAGGCATAAAGATATTACCCTTTAATCCTTTTATTTTTATAGTTTGCTATAAATCGTAGATTGCCTAGAAATATATATTAACATTATATACTGCAATATTTATATACTTTATGCGGTGATCGATTGAGTTTCGAAGTAATGCTTTTTGACGCTTTCAGAGCTGACGGCTTCAATTCGAAGCAGTTTTTCCTGTCTTTTAAGGACAGGGCACACATCTCTAAGTCCAAACTTGATGCGGATGAAAGCACAGGATACCTGAATGTCGATGAGAGCGGCATGATAATGAATCATAACGGAATAAGCAAGCGTTACATATCAGCAATGAACGTCACATACGACATGCTCTTCAGCGTATATGAAGTCAACAGCATGAGTTTGTTCTGCGCTCGAACATTCAAATCAGATGATATTATCAAGAAAAAACTCAAAGATTTTATCAAAAAGTTCAAAAAACCGAATTTTGAGGTAAGGATATTTGGCATGCAGAACAACGAAAGCCAGATATTGGTAGGCAAGCTTCTAGAGGTAATCAAAACATACAAGCTCAAGGTATATGAAGTTGATTTATTCGGCAATCAGACCA
>JAJYUR010000003.1 GCA_021792395.1 Microcaldota archaeon | reverse complement strand
CCGGTGACCCCAAGTTCTACTATCAGAAGGAAGTCCTATACATTAGCATGAGCTGTCTTAATTAAAAATTCCATTTCATTCAACTCATTCTCTTTTGCAGAACTTGGAACAGAAAGATATAATGTGCTAATATCCAAACCATATAACTATGGCGTAGAAAGTCTTATATAACTATTAAGTCAATATTAACATGGTGTTAACATGGTAAAGGCATTGGTTACAATAAGCCCGCAAGCAAACAGGGTTCTTAATATAATAAAAGCCGAGTATGGACTTAAGGACAAGTCCCAGGCAATAGACAGAATGGCTGAGGATTATGAAGAACTTGTATTTGAACCAAAAGTGAAGGCATCTTACCTAAATAAGCTTAAGAAGATACAGAAGGAGCCTCTGATAGAAATAGGTACCATAGATGACTTTGACAGAAGATTCCACATAAAGACTAAGAAGTGATCTTGTGCCAGAGCCCTATAGCCTTGGATATAGGAAACACGTGGAAAAAATATTGTCAAAACTGGAAAAGCGGGACCAGCAGCAGTTAATAGCAATACGAAACAAGATAGCAGAGATACTCATAGAGCCACATAAATTTAAACCTCTAAATGTACCTATGCAAGGGCTTAGAAGAGTGCACATAATGAAAAGCTTTGTACTAACCTATTCGATAGATGAGTCATCCCGCAGGGTGTGGATTGAGGATTATGATCATCACGATAATATCTACTGAGATGGAACTACCAAAACTCTTTTCCTTCCAAGAACCCTATTTCTATTAAAAATTTAATCATTTAACCACCAATTTGTAAAAAAACGAGCAAAAGCTAATGGTTTATAAATTAGATTTGCTAATGTATTTTGGGCACGGAAACCGGTGACCCCAAGCAAAGGTAATGAGATGAAAAACTATTATTTGCCAGGAGAGGAAAAGTTCGGGCCTATACTGTCAAGATTGTATTCTTTCTCTGTTAAAATTCCGATAACAAAAGACTTCTATGCATTCGTTATAGAAGACATAAAGAGGTACAACGCAACCAGCATCCTAGATGTAGGCACAGGTCCTGGCGAAATACCTATACGACTTTCAAAAAACAATAAGTTGAAAGTATACGCCATAGATCCGTCTCCCAGCATGATAAAGATTGCATCAAAGAAAGCAGCAGCAAAAAAATCCAGCGTGTCATTCAAGATAGGTTCAAGCAGAAATATCCCTTTCAAGCGCAATTTCGACATAATAATGAGTTCCATATCATTTCACCACTGGAAGAAAAAGAAGGACGCGCTGCTTTATATGTCAGAATTTCTTACGAATGGCGGTGTCATAAACATATATGAATACGAATTAGGGCGCATGTCCAGTCCATTCAAGTTTATTGGAGGTTCACACGGCATAGAAGTAAGCGACATATACGGTCTGATAAAAGGCACCAACCTAAAGGTAAAAAGCCTCAAGAGAAACAAAAGCTGGGTAAGGGTATCTATATCAAAATGACCTATCTTTCGGATATCTTTTTGTATTCTATGTCAAGCGCCCCGGTATAAAAATCCAAAGGTCTGAACAGCCTGTTGTTCTTCCAATACTCTAACACATGGGCACACCATCCTGGAGTTCGCGCAACAGCGAAAAGCGGCGTAAACAACTCTAACGGTATCCCTATAGATAAATAAACAGGGCCAGAAAAAAAGTCCACATTAGGCCAGATGCCGTGTGTTTTGCCCAGTCTGCCTATCATAAGGGTTTCGGCCCTAAGTGCTATTGCCGCAAGATTTTTCAAATCATCCGAATAATCCTCTGACTCTATGAGATATTTCTTTATTATTTTTGCCCTAGGGTCGTAGGTCTTATACACCCTATGCCCGAACCCCATTATTCGTTTCTTGCCTGCTAATGCATCATCAATATATTTTTCCGTATTAGCTGGCGTCCCTATCTCGCGCATCATCTTAAGCGCATTCTCATCCGCGCCGCCGTGCAGCGGCCCTTTTAGCGTAGCTATGCCTGAGGTTACAGCCGCATATATATCAGCCAAGGTCGATCCTGTGACCATTGCAGAAAATGTAGATGCATTTGTAGCATGCTCTGCATGCAGTACGAGCATTAAATCAATTACTTTGCTGTCGCGTTCGTTTGGCTTGCTGCCATTTAGCATGTAGAGGAAATTCGATGCATGATCCAAGTCGCCATTTGGCTTTACATAAGTTTTTCCAGCAAGCATCCTCCCTATGGTTGCCGTTATGCTGGCAACTTTAGATATAAGCATTATGCTCTTTCTTGCGTTTTGGTCATCGGAGTTTTCATATGCATCCTTGTCGTCTGCAGGGAGTGCAGATATTGCGGTCCTCAAGATATCCATGGGATCTGCCCTTCCTACCATTCTAGATAATATGTCAATAGTGGTTTGACTCAATTCCCTATACTGCTTTAACTTCTTTGAAAACGCCTCCATCTGCTCTGCGTCCGGTAACGCTCCATAAATGAGCAGATAAGACACCTCCTCGAAGTTGGAATTTTCCGCAAGAGCCTCAATGGAATATCCCCTGTACCAAAGCCTTCCATTTATCCCGTCTACCTTGCATATGTTTGAGTTGGTGATATAAATGCCCTCCAATCCGGAAGATATTTTTGGCGTATCAACTTCCATCTAATCACAATAAAAATTACCAATCAAGGTATAAATAATGCGCATCCGAAAGTTGTATGCATGTAATAAAACGTTTTTACAACGTTTATAAGTTTTATATGCTGATTATCAATGTGGTGGTAGAATGCAACCAAAACATACTGCACAAGGATCAAATCAGACCTCATTAAATTCACAGCATCTGTCGAGCTTCAGGCTCACTTCGGGCAAAGAAGTATTCTTCTATTCATTAAAAAGTCTGGAATCCGAAGGCGCAGGCAAGCTTTCACAGCTCCCATTTTCAATAAGGGTGGTGATAGAGTCTCTCCTTAGGAACCTTGATGGAAAAGCAGTAAAAGAAGAGGATATAATATCACTTGCAAATTGGAACGCAAAGAACCCTGCGGACAGGGAGATACCATTCAAGGTATCGAGAGTCCTGATGCAGGATTTCACCGGCGTACCTGCTGTTGTAGACCTAGCTACAATGCGTGACTTTATAGTTAATAACGGCATGCCCGCAGAAAAAATTCAGCCAATCATGCCGGTAGACCTGGTAATAGACCATTCTGTCCAGGTTGATTACTTCAATGTGGTAAATGCTATCTCCCTAAATCAGGAAAAGGAAATAGAGCGCAATAAAGAGAGATACGTACTGCTGAAATGGGCCAGCAACGGCTTCAAAAATTTCAGAGTGCTGCCCCCGTCTGCAGGCATATGCCACCAGGTAAACCTCGAATACCTAGCAACGTGCGTGAGCGCTAAGGACATAGGTGGGAAAACCGTTGCATATCCAGATACATTGGTCGGTACCGATTCGCATACCACTATGGTCAACGGCTTAGGAGTATTGGGTTTCGGCGTCGGAGGCATTGAGGCAGAGGCTGCACTGCTGAACCAGCCTGTATCATTCATTACGCCAAAGGTATTGGGCGTGCATCTTAAGGGCCATATGAAGGAAGGCATAACCGCTACTGATTTTGCCCTTACATTGACGAGGATGCTTAGGGAGAAAGGGGTGGTGAACATGTTCGTCGAATTTTTCGGCGAAGGGATGAGCAATCTATCCCTGCCTGACAGGGCTACCCTATCCAACATGTGTCCAGAATATGGTGCAACGATAGCCATATTTCCTCCCGATGAAGAGACTCTCAATTACCTGAAAAGCACAGGGAGAAGCCCAGAACAGATAGAATTAGTGCGCAGGTACTATGAAAGCCAGGGGATGTTCAAAATAGACTATGACAAAGTAACATATACCGACGTGCTTGAAGTGGATCTGGGGAGCATAGTGCCCAGCATCTCTGGTCCAAGTCAGCCAAAGGAGCAGCTTCCTCTTGGTTCTGTAAGGGATAATTTCGTAAACATGTTCCTTTCAAAAGATTCTGGCATTCAGCCTGATCATAAGATAAACGGCAAGGACTATACCAGGTGGTCCAGTGAAAGCCAAGGTCCGGGCAACGGTGCAATAAAGGACGCGCCCATGCACGAATCGCAAAAAAGCACCATTATCAAATATGCAGATTACGATGTGAAGCTTTCAGATGGCGACATAGTTATCGCAGCCATAACAAGCTGCACCAATACGAGCAATCCGTCTGTCATGATAGGCGCAGGGTTGCTGGCAAAGAAAGCAATTGAAAAAGGTCTAAAGATAGATACAAGGAAGGTTAAGACTAGCTTAGCTCCTGGATCAAGGGTGGTCACAGATTACCTCAAAAAGGCAGGTTTGATCGAACCCTTAGAAAAGCTTGGTTTTGATCTGGTCGGATATGGATGCACAACATGCATAGGCAACAGCGGGCCGCTTATAGACAAGCAGAGCGATGCCATAAACGGAAATAGCCTTGACGTTGCAGCAGTGCTTTCCGGGAATAGGAATTATGAGGCAAGAATACATAGGGACGTAAGGGCAAACTATCTGATGTCGCCCCCGCTGGTGGTTGCATACGCTATAGCCGGCAATGTCCTAAAAGACCTTACAAAAGATCCGCTTGGCATGGGATCTGACGGAACCCCTGTTTATCTGAAGGATGTATGGCCTTCAGATGCAGATATAAAGAAAATGATCAATGAATATGTTTCGATGTCAATGTTCCATGATGAATATGGAAGCAAGATATATGATGTCAACAAATACTGGAACGCAATCGATTCGCCTTCAGGTGAAATATTCAAGTGGGATGAAGCCAGTACATATATACGTAAGCCGCCGTTCTTCGACGATCTGGAATTAAAACATGGCCAAAACCCAATAAAGGATATATCTGGAGCCAAAATTCTTGCGGTATTCGGCGATTCAGTATCTACCGACCACATATCCCCGGCAGGTGCAATCGGGAAGGACAGTCCTGCTGGAAAGTATTTGATTGAAAAAGGGGTAGAGCAAAAAGATTTCAATACATACGGTGCACGCAGGGGCAATCACGAAGTTATGATGCGCGGCACATTCGCAAACAACAGGATCAAAAACCTGATGCTAAATGGAAGAGAAGGGGGATATACGATATTCTATCCGGATGGGGCGGAGATGTCCATATACGAAGCGGCTATAAAATACAAGACGATGGGGATTCCGCTTGTAGTGTTCGGAGGCATAGAATATGGATCGGGAAGCTCAAGGGATTGGGCTGCAAAGGGCCCAGCGCTCATAGGCGTAAAAGCCGTCATAGCAAAGAGCTTCGAAAGGATACATAGGAGCAATCTCATAGGGATGGGCATCATACCTATCCAATTCGACAGTAAAGATGATGCAAAATCTCTCGGTATAGACTATGGAAAGGAGATTACGATAAAACTTCCAAGCTCTATGAAGCCGCGCGATATGCTCGAGATGCTGTACTATGATTCTAAAGACGGTGCTCAAAAATCAGTTTTACTCAAAAGCAGGATAGACACGGATATGGAAATGGAGTACTTCAAAGCAGGTGGTATACTAAACTATGTCCTTAATAACATAATGACAGAATCATAATTGCACTTGTGATCTGCGATGGATAAAAATTACGACATAATAATCGTAGGAGGGGGCATAACCGGCGCAGCCCTATTATACACGCTAAGCAACTATACAAATACCGACAGAATCTTGTTGATAGAAAAGTATGACACGCTGGCCAAGCTCAATTCAAACAGCATTAATAATAGCCAGACTTTGCATTTTGGCGATATAGAAACCAATTATACCTACGAAAAAGCAAAGGAGACCAAAGCTACTGCAGAAAGGGTCCTCAATTATACGAGCATGTTGCCAAGAGGCAAGCGCAAAGGCCTATTAGAAAGCTGCCAGAAGATGGTGCTGGGTGTAGGCGAAGAGGAAATAGAAGCGCTGGAAAAGATATATGCATCTAAGATAAAGGAGCTATTCCCCGGGCTGAAAGCCCTGGACAAGAAAGAAATTTCAACGGTTGAGCCAAACGTAACATATAAGCGCGATCCAAAAGAAAAGATATTCGCATTGATATCCGATAAAGGCTATATGGTTGACTATGGAAAGCTCACTCTTTCATATATCGAGAATTCATTTGGCAAAGGCAAAGCCAATACGCACATATTATTTGACACTGCTGTGAAGAAGGTTAAAAAAAGCCCCGATGGATACACCGTATTTACGGATAAGCACACCTTCAATGCCAGATTCGTGATATTTGCTTCAGGCACATACAGCCTATTCTTTGCCAAATCTATGGGATACGACAAGAACCTGTCGATACTTTCAGTCGGTGGCAATTTTTACATCTCAAAACGCGTCCTAAGGGGCAAAGTGTACAGGGTCCAAAAAGGCGGCATACCGTTTGCCGCAATACATGGTGATCCAGACATAACAAACCCAGCGATAACTAGGTTCGGGCCTACTGTCACATTACCAATCCAACTGGAGCGCAGGCATAACGGCACATCATTGGATTACATAAGGACCTTCGATTTTGATGCACCTACGATAAGCAGCCTTTTCAAGATACTTTTAAATAAGGACATACGCAGGATAATAAGAAAAAACATGCTTTATAGTGCGCCCGTTATAGGGCAATACCTGTTTCTCAAGAACGAGGCATCTGTGATAGTGCCTTCTTTGAGATATTCAAATCTTACTTTTGCAGGCAACGTCGGCGGCATAAGGCCACAAATAATAGACGAAAACAAAAGGGCATTATCCCTTGGTGCGTCTAAGATCAAAGGCGATGGCATAATATTCAATGTGACGCCATCTCCTGGTGCGACATCCGCGCTTTCGAGCGCCCTGGAAGATGCGCTTTACGTATCAAAAAGCATAGGGCTCAAGTTCTACAGGGAAAAATACGAATCTATCCTTGGCCCAATATAACCCTAAATAACCATATCATTTCCATACCTTAAGCAGTTCTTCCACAGATATCACGCTCAGCATATTTTTCATGTTTGCCAAAGATCTTTCATGGGCATCCTTGTCTGCTGATGAAACAGCATCCTGCGCTACCACTGGGAAGAATCCCCTGTTCAATGCATCCCTAGCGCTCGATTCTACTCCGATTTCAGTAGCTATTCCGGTAAAAACGAGGCTTTCAATGCCTGCATTCCTTACCATCATTTCAAAATTTGTGCCTATGAATATGCTTGCGGTATTCTTGTTAAGCACTACATCATTTTTTTCCGGGACTATAGCTAATTCAAATGCCTCTGCAGGGATTTTTGACATGTTCCATCTGCGTGCGCTGCTCAGTCTAACGCGCGACTCGTACCTGTCAGGCAAAGGCGTTATTTTAGTAAAAAATACAGGCACATCAGATTTCCTTGCCGCAGATACTGCTGCATTCAGCTTGCCCTTAAACTCATCCTTGTTGAATATCCTGTCTAAAAGCATGTTTTGTACATCCCAGACTACAAGAGCGGAATGCCTTCTATCTAATATGTCTTCAATGCTGCTATAAATTTTTTTATTGTTCTCTACTTCCATAATACCACCTATTATTAATTTATAATTCGCAAATTTATTATTTGCGGTAAGCGCATGGATTATAAGCTGAAATGTCTGCAATGCAGCGCCGAATACGGCAGCACATATGCCAATCAGGTATGCGCCAGATGCAACGGCATTCTAGAGGTGGTATATGCCGGCAGGATTGCAATGCCGAGCGGCAGATCCTTCTGGGACTTCGAAAGTGCCCTCCCAAAAGGTGCGTATAAACATTATGCTGTGGGCGGTACGAATATAGTGGCATCTGAAGATGCCGGACTTTTTTTAAAGCTTGAACTAAGGAACCAGACAGGATCATTCAAGGATTTAGGCTCGGTCATAGAGGTGGCGAAGGCATACGAATACGGATATAAGGACGTGGTGTGCGCATCAACGGGCAATATGGCATATTCGATAGCTTATTACTCTAAATTATACGGCATCCGCGCCCATATATTCATAAGCAGCAATGCCAACAAAGACAAAATATATGACATAAGGTCAACTAACGATGCCATCATAAAAGAAGTAGATGGGGACTTCAATAAGGCGCTCGATGCAGCCGCATTATACTCAAGAAAAAAAGGATTTTTCCTGTCTGGTGATTATTGCTACAGAAAAGAGGGGCAGAAGCTCATAGCATATGAGATAATGCAAAACCTGCCTGGGGCAGCCAACATTATAATACCTGTTGGAAACGCAACGCTTTTTTCAGGAATATACAAGGGTCTGAGGGAGATGAAAGCATCCGGGCGCATAAAAAAATTACCACGGCTCATAGCTGTAGAAGCCAAAGGCTGCTCTCCTGTGGTAGATGCATTCAATTCGAAAAGCAGCATTAAATACCGCATTCCGAAAACCAAAGCGGATGCGATAGCTGTAGGATTTCCAACATTTGGCACGCAGGCTTTAGAAGGATTAAATGTTACAAGAGGCATGGCCGTAGCAGTTACAGATAATGAAATGGAAAGATCTAAAGAAAAGCTTTATAAGGAAAAAGGCATAGTTGCGGAGTTGGGCGGCGTTGCGTCATTTGCCGCATACGAAAAGATAAAGAGCAAAAATGGCATTCATGGGGCAACGGTTGCCATAATAAGCGGTGGCAATATATGAAGCAGGATTCAAATAACGAAAGAGAAAATATGGCGGCATGGATCATATGCCAAGACCTAGTGCTCAAGATAAGGGAAGAGCTTAAAAACCTGGCCATAATTGCATTAGAAAATGAAATAAAGGATGGCAGGATGAAGATAAACGGCCAGGTGCTGACGCTGGACCCTGAAAACAAGGAAGAGGAACGCAGCATGTTCCTGATATCTAATTTAATTGAGCAACATGAAGAAATGATCAGGGGATATTCAGACTACATAAGCAAGAATGAAGCAAGGAGCGACCTGCAACCGCAGGACATCATCAATATAGAATCAATCAAAAAGCTAATGCTTGCGACAAAGAAGATAGTCATGCTGATGGGGTACAGCAACCTCCTTGGGATGGTCTATAATGATATTGGAATGAAGATAAGGCAAGAAACGCCATCAAAAATTCTGGCTGAATTGTCAAAGGACTATCCCGATCTACCTGAATTGCTGAATTTCGTGCTATCCTACAAACCGATTGCCGAGGCAGGATTGCTATCGCAATCAGATGAGAGTATAATAAAGGATGCATTGGTGCAAATTTCCAAAGAAAACAGTTAAAATAATGGGCGTATGGAGATAGATTCTACGGATGCATCACCTTTCGAAAACAGTCCCAAAAACTCCGTCCCTTGAGGACTCTAGTTCCTTAATATTGCCTATACATGCCTTCTTCCCTCCTTTGCGTATGAACCTAACGCAGGCTTCAACCTTCGGCCTGATTGTGCCCTCTTCCATAACCATTGTATCCGGCATTGATAAACTCAAATTCACGTTTTTAATAGGTACCCTGTTCTTTGGAAAATCTGCGTATACATATTTTGGCTCTGTCAATATCGATAAGAAATCAGCATCCAGGTCGTTTGCTATTACCTGCGATGTGCAATCCTTGTCTATTACTGCGTCTGCGCCTTCATATCCCAATCGCGATCTGAGCACTGGTATGCCTCCTCCGCCTCCAGCTATTACCACCGCATCTGGCGAAGCAAGCTTCTTTATTGCATCTATTTCAAGTATCTTTGTGGGTTTCGGGGATGCGACCACCCGCCTATACCCGCCCTGCTCGCGCACATAGTCAAACATGCCAAATGCTATCTCATTTTTAAGCTCGGTTTTGTTATAGAATGGCCCTATCGGCTTCGTGGCGTGTCTAAATGCTGAATCGTTTTTGTCTACCAGTGCATGGGTAATTACAACATAAACCTTCATATTGGCGTGCATCCTTGAAAATTCATGCATCAGGCATTGTTGCAGCATAGCACCTACGGTTGCCTGCGTTTCTGCAGTAAGCATGTGCAAAGGAAGCGGAGGCACAGCTTTGCGTGAATACTCATTCCGTAAAAACTCGTCACCTACCTGCGGGCCATTGCCATGTGTCAACACAATGCCGCTGTAATTCATCCTTATTATGTTTATTGCTATGGATTTGGCAGATTCCATTATCCTTTTCAACTGATTTGCGTATGTAGGTTTCATTCCACGTTCAAGTATTGCATTTCCACCTAACGCTATAACTATGGACGCCATACCATTAATGCGCATGGTAAACTTTTATAACCTTTCAATGGAATATAAACTGTTTAACATGATAAAAATTATAATCTTCGATTTGGGCGACGTAGTAATATATTATAAAGAAGATCAGTATTTTTCATTCCTGGCAAAAAAAACAGGCCTGCCAGTAAATAAAATAAAATCTGTATTCAATCCAATGGTAAAAAAAATGGAAAAAGGCAGCCTAAATGCTAAACATATGGAGAAATTGGCATCGCAAAAGCTTGGCATAAAACCATCTGTATTGGAATGGACTGCCACATTCGAAAGGCTCGCAAAGCCAAACAAAAAACTGATTAAAATGATTGGCGTGCTAAGAAAAAAATACAAGATTGTGCTTCTAAGCAATATATCAAAAGACAGGTACCTCTTAGCATCCAAGAAATTCATGCTCAAGGATTTATTTTTCAAAAGGTTTGCGTCATGCTACATGCATTTGCGGAAACCAGATGCAAGAATATACAAGCGTGTTGTAAAATCATTGGGTGTTAAGCCTGAGGAGGCAATATTCATTGATAATCTTATTGAAAATGTCGCTGGTGCGAATAGGATAGGCATTTACGGAGTACATTTCACCAGCAACAAAAAGCTTGCTTCGGATTTGAGGAAATTGGGCGTATTATGATGTCTAATGTTCAAAATTTTATTGAGAAGGCAATCGCCGGGCGATGGATATCGGGTTCTACCATTCAGGATGCCATCACTGACAGCAAGGAGTTTAATTCAAAAGGGATAAAAACAATAATAAACTATCTGGGCGAGTCATTCACCAATGATTATGAGATAGCTGAAGCAGTAGATACGTATATGCGGCTTATCAGATATATAGCTGAAAACGGAATAAATGCCGACATATCTGTAAAACCCACCCAATTGGGTCTCTTGAAGGATGCAGATACATTAAAATCTAACTATTCTAAAATTGTTGCAGAAGCAAGAAAGGCAAAAATATTTGTATGGCTGGACATGGAGGAGGCGGATTACGTTGACGCTACTATACAACTATACCTGTCTGAATTGGATGGCGCAGGCGTAGGCATATGCATGCAGTCGTATCTCAAAAGAAGTGAAGACGATATCAGAAAGATCCTCCAAAAAGGTTCCGTAATAAGGCTTGTGAAAGGCGCATATTCATCGACTAAAAATAAAAGCTTTAATACTCGCGAAGCAGTAACGTCAAACTATTCCAAACTCATGGGTATGCTTTTTTCCCAAGGGGCTGGGTTCACCTTGGGCACACACGACATAAACATGATAAAAGAGGCGCAAGCCCTTAACAAAGAATACAGAAGAGATGTCACCTATGCTATGCTTAAAGGCATAAACAATAAATATTTGCTGGACCTGTCGAAATCCGGAAATAAGGTTGCAGTATACCTGCCGTTCGGAAAAAGATGGCTTGCATATTCATATAGAAGGCTTAAAGAAGCAGGACATATAAAATTAATACTGAAATCTTTGATGAAAAGCCAAAAACTCGAATAAGGTGTCGCAATGGAAGAAAACAATGAAAAGATGAAGCTCACTGCAAAGAAATCTGATAACTTTTCCGAATGGTATACGCAGGTGCTTATAAGCTCGGAATTCATCGATTACAGCGCAGTTTCCGGCATGATAGTCTTCAGGGCGGATTCATATTTCGTCTGGGATCAGCTTAGGAACTCTGTAGACAAAATGTTTTATGCAGCTGGTATAAAAAACGCATATTTCCCGCTTTTTATACCTGAACGCTTTTTGGCTCTGGAAAAGGAGCACGTCAAAGGATTTTCTCCAGAAGTTGCTTGGGTGACCCATGCTGGGGATTCCGAACTCAGCGAACGCCTCGCTGTCAGGCCAACATCAGAAACCATAATGTATGATAGCTATGCCAAGTGGATAAGATCATGGAGGGATTTGCCGCTCAGGCTTAATCAATGGAACAACGTAGTGAGGTGGGAGTTCAAGCATCCAACGCCTTTCCTAAGATCACGTGAGTTTTTATGGAATGAAGGGCATACTGCATTTGCTACAAAAGAAGAGGCAGATTCAGAGAGGGATGTAATAATTGGCATATATACATCAGCATTGAAGGATTATCTTGCGCTTCCAGGTATACCTGGTCAAAAGACAGAAAAAGAGAAATTCGCAGGCGCAGAGGCAAGCTACAGCATAGAACTCGTAATGCCTGACGGATGGGTAATACAGGGCCCGGATTTCCATTCCGATGGGCAGAAATTTTCAAAAGTCTTCGGGATAAAATTCCTCGACAAGGATAATATATCAAAATATGTGTATCAAAATACATTCGCAATATCTACAAGGGTATTGGGCACTATGGTGGCTACCCATGGAGACGATAAAGGCTTAATACTCCCGCCTAAGCTGGCCATGATACAGGTAGTGGTTGTACCGATATATAAGGGCAACAACAAGGATGCGATATTGGAATATTCGAAGAAGATAGCAGGGTTAATCAGCGATGTACGCGTGTACCTTGACGATACTGATGCATACTCGCCAGGCTGGAAATTCAACGAATGGGAACTCAAGGGCGTGCCAGTCAGGTTGGAAATTGGCGACCGGGAAATGAATTCAGATGCGGTAGTTATTTTCAGAAGGGACACACTGCAAAAAAGCGCGGTAAAATCAGCTGATTTGAATGCAGAAATAAAGAAGACCCTCGATTCAATACACCAAAACCTTTACCAGAGAGCAGAAAGTGCCATGAAGGCATCAATCCATCCTGCAGATACGTATGAAGCGCTGAAAAACGTAATAAAGACAGGTGGGCTTTCGCAATCCCCTTGGTGCGGATCTATGGAATGCGAAGATAAGATAAAGGAAGAAACAGGTGCGAAGGCGTCTAACATGCCATTTGATGCACAATCCGGCATAAAAAACAAAAAATGCGTCTATTGTGGAAAGGAAGCGAAGCACATAGTCAATTTTGCAAAGTCATACTGATAAAAACCTTTTCACCCCAACCCTTAATTATGCTTGTAGCCCCGTCATCTAGTGGCCAAGGATAGCGGGCTTTGGACCCGTTTACGCCGGTTCGAATCCGACCGGGGCTATCACATTAAACAAATTAAATGGTGCTCTTTCATGGTAGAATGGTATTATCTGCTATTAGCGTCATCAATACTTATGGGTGCTTCTACTGTAATAGAAAAGCACACCTTGAAAGACGAGCATGCATCTGCATACAGCTCAGGATTTTCTATAATAACGGCGCTGCTTGCGCTAGTATTCCTGCCGTTCGCTAATTTTTCAATTAAGCTGTTTGAAATTCCATTGCTATACATCATAAGTCTTATATCCACGGCTACTTATCTTTTTACTGCGAGGATCTTCAAGCATGGCAACATCTCCGTTGCGTCACCCATATTCAGCTCCCTTCCGGTGCTTTTTATAGTAATATTATCTGCAATTTTCCTTAAGGAGTATTTAAAGCCAGTCCAGTACCTTGTTATAGCAATCCTAATAATTACTGCTTACTTTTTGATGACCATGGGAAATAAAGATGGTAGCAAAGCATTTGAAAAAACAAAGTATGCATATCTAATAATAGTGAGCTGCTTTCTTGGCGCATCTGGTGCGATAATTTTGAAGTACCTGCTTAATCTTGGCATGAATATATTTACAATACTGATCTTTATAGAGCTCTTTATGTCAATAAATTTTATCGTGTACATGAAGCTTAAATACGGAGGCCCAAAAGAAACTATTTCAAACCTTAAAAAATATAAAAAGTCAATTGTTGCAATTTCATTTCTGACTACTATTTATCGCCTCACGTATTATGCGGCAGCATCATTAGTTTTTATAAGTCTGGTGTCTCCAGTCCGCAATAGCATATATATAGTGATAACCACTGTTGCTGGCGGAATATTATTCAACGAGAAAGGCATCAAAAAGAAGCTTGTCCTATCGTCTATATTGATAGTGTGCGTTTACTACCTATCTGTGCTTTAATGCGTATTGCCTTTTTCGCATGTCCCATAATGTACCTAATCTAAAAACTCTTCATCTTCCTCTTCACGATAAATCTTTCTTTTTGCCTCCGATCTCAAAAGCTTTTTAAGTGCTGTTTTATGCGCGTCAATCCTGTCTATCGATTCTTTTATTATTTGCTTTGTCAGCCCTTTTCCTATCTTTCCCCTTTTAGCATTGAGGCTCCAGATAAAATCAATATAACCCTTTTCGCACTGCGGCAGATTAGAAAAATTTTGGTATGCAATAGATGCAATTTCATGCGACAGACTGCTTTCCAACCTGCGTTTTGTGCGCATCCTGTATAATGGATCTGTATTATGGATGCCATCCAATTCTTGTTTATACCTGCGTATAAGCTTAAAGCTCATTGCGGTGGTTTCCTTTAGGCTTGATTCTAACTCCTCCTTCTCAAAAATACTGATGCGATTAAGCCTTTCTACCATTCAAACACCTCACATGCCGGTACGTAACTAAATCTCCATGCTTTCTCGGATCTCTTCAATTGCCTGATTATCGTGTGAGTACACATATGGGGATAGGTCCAGATTTTTCGGGCTGCGCTGCAATTTCCTCGCATAGGTTTCATGCAGGTGCTTTCCTACTTCATTGCTGTAAGCCGTCCAGTCTATGCCAAGCGACTCAACATAACGCTTTTCTATGCTGTCAGCTATTTCATGCGCATATGGGTATTCATATGCATCATCAGTAAGCCATTTTTCTGTCAGCTCGTGATGTCTTCCAATACTCTCCAAAATACTTATGGTCTTTCCACCTATATTCAAAGAAGGCGGGAAATTTCTGTCTATAAAGATTGTCTTTCCATCTATGGAGTATCCTCCGGTATATTTTATATCATAACTTGTATCTATAGTTATCTCGCTGCCCTTCTTACACTCAATTATATCTGTAGACTGGATCTTTTCATAGTGGACTGACTTGTCATCAAAAGTTATCTCGCTGCCCTTCAAAAGTTTTTGCGGAAATCTAAATTTCACATATGTAGGCAAGACAAAATTCAGAGCAGATATTATATAGGAATTTTCTCCTTCATCACTCCTTTCCCTATGCTCTATAACCTCATATTTCTCCATGCTTATAATAAGATGATGCTATTATATTAATTTTTATGGGACATTCTATTTAGGTTCAATGATGGTGCCTTTTACTTGAAGTCCATTCAAATATCTAAATATATCAAAAACCGAATTTGTTACGACTACGCGAATGCCGCTCATTCTGCATATTTTCGATGCCATAGGATCAAAAATATAGTTGACACCTGCGGTACGCTTATGCGTCATCATCTCTATCAACTTCGATGCGTTAATCTCTTTTATTAATCTGGCGTTTTTAAATGCCTTTGGATCCTTCGTATAAACACCACGCTCTTTGGATATATTAAATATTACCTTAGAACCTGACGAAACTGCGGCGTATGCCGAGCATACATCCGTTGTCCAACCTGGCTTGAATCCACCGCTTACGACTATCTTACTTTTAAATTTCATCAATCGTGGATCGCTGCAATAAAGTGCGCAATTAAAATATTTTGAAATCATAAACGCATTTATATCGGTGCCCATTATCCCTATCGTATGCAGAGCATTTTCAGCCAATCCCAGCTTCCTAGCAAAATCTATATAGTTCCTGGCCAGTCTGCCTCCTCCTACGATTATACCGAAATTAAATCCGCGCATGTCCATCAATTTCTGCTTTAAGGCTGGCAGTGCATTGGAGTGTGAGAATAAAAATGACCCTCCTAACGAAACTATAACTGTTTTAGCCATAAAAACCACAAAAGTTCAAGCGCATATATTCAATAACCTAGGTAATGCCATCTATATATTTATTTGCAAACCTAAAAAAGTAATAAAAGCATAAAAAATTATTGACATGCGCAGGCGTTTTGCCAAAACATAAAGGCCATGTTAAGCCAATCAGCATATTCGTGCACATGCCAATATTTGAGGCTATGAATTCAATGACCGATAAATTATATCTCGAACATATGTATACAAGGGCATTTAAGGCAAAAGTTACCTCGGTAGAAGGGTTGGAAATACAGCTTGACAAAACAGCGTTCTATCCTACTGGGGGTGGGCAGCCATGCGATACAGGAACCATAAATGCAGGCGATGCCACATACAATGTAGTTGAAGTCATCAAAAAAGGCGATGATGTCGTACACAAAATAGACAGGGAAGGCATAGTTGTCGGTGATGAGGTAAGTTGCGATTTAGATTGGGAAAAAAGATATATGCATATGCGTTTTCATACTGCATTGCACATATTGGACGGTGTAGTGTCAAAAAAACATAGCGGGTTGATGACAGGGGGCCAGATATACGATGACAAAGCGCGTGCGGATTTTGACATACCTGGACTAGACAGGGAAGGGGTTCTCGAGCTGATAAGTGCTGCTCAAATAATAGTGGATGAAGGGCATGCGGTAGAAGTTAAGGTTATGTCCAATGATGAAGCAAGTAAAATAACTAATTTGGCGCGCACAGCGCCTGGCGAAGAGCTGATGAAAAGCATGGCGAGTGTACGGATAATAGACATAGTAGGTTTTGATTTTCAAATGGATGGAGGGACGCATGTGGCAAACACTAAAGAAGTAGGTAAGATTAGCCTGTTAAAATATGAGAACAAAGGGTCTCACAACAAAAGGATAGAAATAAGCCTAGAATAATTGGGAGGTGAATGTGGGCACCTAAAATCCGCATAACTGCCCAGTAAAGAACTTAAGTTTGCTTGCATTAAAAAGCCATAAAGATTAAAGCACAAACACGCCTCAGATTGCCATACTATCGGCTTGCTTTCTTCAGATGTTGGCCATCCTTGCTGTCCTCTACGATAAATCCGTATTTATCCAATATGGTATTCCTTATTTCATCAGCAAGTGCATAATCCCTTTTTGCCCGTGCAATATCCCTTTTATCAAGTAATTCAATTACTTCTTGCGGCGCTTCGTCCTCCTCCATAAGTTCGGCAAGATTTAGTCCTAAGACGCTATCAAAAAAGAGCATGGCGCCTATTGCCTCCTCTGAGCCTGTTTTGCCAATCCTCCCCTCTTCAATCTGCTTGTTTATGTATGATATTAAATCAAATACAACCCGAAGCGCCTCTGGCACCATTATGTCGTTATTCATATATTTGAGAAATTCGTTTTTGTGCGAATTAACGAAAGCGCGCAATTTTTTAAGTTCTGCATTGTCATCTGGCTCATTAATCCCGTTTAGCCTGCGCATAATGTCATGCATCCTGCTTATTGATGCCTTTGCTGACTCAAGGCCCCTAAACGTAAAATTAAGCTGGCTCCTATAATGTGCAGAAAAAAGTAGATACCTAATCTCCCTCCATCCAAATCCCTTCTTTAATATGTCTGCTACGGTGTAAAAACTTCCTTTGGATTTTGACATTTTTTTATTTTCTACCAGTATGAATTCACCATGCATCCAGTAGTTGACAAATTTTTTCCCCGTCGCACCTTCGCTTTGGGCTATCTCGTTTGGATGATGTATGTATATGTGGTCCACACCCCCGCAATGAATATCTATGGTTTCTCCAAGGTATTTCATGCTCATTGCGCTGCATTCAATATGCCATCCTGGGAATCCAATGCCATACTCAGAATCCCATTCCATGTCCCTTTTTTCATCTACCGGCGAAAATTTCCAAAGCGCAAAATCCGTTATGTTACGTTTGTCCTTTGAAAGCTCAACGCGTGCGCCTCCAATAAGATAATTATTGAGCTGCGCAAAGTTCATCCCAGTAAGTTTTCCATATTCTTTAAATTTTGAAGTGTCGTAATATATGCCATCGTTGCGTATCTCATATATGTATCCATTATCATCCAGTTTTTTTATCAAGGCCAACATTTCATTAATATGATCTGTAGCCCTAGGGGATACTGATGGGTCTCGAATGTTGAGCATTCTAGAATAATCAAAGAATTCTTCGGTATACATCCTTGCAATGTCCCAAGCCGTGGAATGCCGCCTATTGGCGCTTTCCTGCAGTTTGTCCTCCCCTGTGTCTGCATCACTTTTAAGATGCCCGACATCTGTTATATTTCTTACGTGTAAAACCTCATACCCATTTAATTCAAGGGTTCGTCTAAAGATGTCCTGCCAGACATATGTTCTCATATTTCCAATATGCGGGCTTTCATATACCGTCGGCCCGCAGCAGTAAATCTTCACCAAGCCCTCTTTCAACGTTTTTAAGGTCTCCGTTTTTCTACTCATGGTATTGAAAATGCGCACAGCACCATATCCGTTAGTACTACGATTGCCTGGCATATACTCATCGCACTTTTCATTATTGTATTGCATATATAAATTGCTTTTCTGTAATCAGGGCACTGTATAATTGCTTACCCATGCATTTGTATAAGTAGAATTAAGCGATTTTCCATTTGCCCCGTTTCCTCCATAGTCTGCTGCGTTCCCATCCAGCGGTATCCAGCTCACAAGGTTATAAAGATCTGCAGGGGCTCCTATTATGCCCTCTTTATAAAGCTGTTGCACCTGTGAAAGGCTGAAGGATGAATTATAAATCTGGACGTTAGCTATCGAACCATTATACCAAAGGCGCACGCCAGGGTCTATTGTGGTGTATATAGAACCTATTGATATGTAATTTTTAGGGGTTATCATAAATCCAGGTGCAACAGTGCTATTGGCAAGCTTCCCATTTATATACAATTGCAACGAGTTTCCATTATACGTTTCCACCAAAAAGAACCAATGATTATAATTAGAGGAATTAAACGGTGCTGTTACGAATTCCCATTGCGCCCCTTTATATGTAGTGTTATAGATGCATGCTGCTGCCTTGAATACATTGGTAGGGTATGTGCTACTGCTTATCGCACCTGGCGCTCCAGGCGCGTCTAACAGTATGACTCCAGTGTCATTTGTGCCGTTGTAATAACTTACGTAACATCCATCATTACCTAATGAAACTACATTCTGCTCGCTTCCAGTATATCCCCTGCTCATAATCCATGCTGATACTGTGAATGTGCCAGTATTCACGAATTTCAGAAGCGATAAGTTTGCAGTTATATTAGAATCTTTTCCATTGAACTCAGCTACGAATTGTGGGAGATACTTATTGCATGTGCCCTCTAAGGTAATAAATTGATTATTCCCTGGGCCGTTGGGCCTGACCACTTGGCATGAGCCAGGAGGTATCTTAGGAGCGAGTTGCAACGAGCTGAATAATCCAAGCTGAAACATAGCCAGAAGAACAATTGCAATTATAAGTATTGACCATCCGTATGTCATTAAATATTCCATAGCGCTTTGTGCGCTTAGCGGTCCAATTGCTTTATTGCCATTACCATTAAAGCTATCTGGCATGTTATCTATTCCACCTATTATCTATTAAACCCGTTTAGATTAATAAGTCTTTTTAGTGCACATCTGCCTATAATTTTTCCGTATCCCTATCTACTGTTTTATGCTGATAAAGAAAAATAGCCTTCTTCAGCGCCTTTAAAGATATTGAAGCACACTTGGCGCGCGCAGGTCCTGGATCCATTCCAAGTATTTTCACTATGTCCTTAAATCCCATTGCATCTATATCCTCAAGGCGTTTACCTTTTATTGAGTCTGTGAGCATGCTTGCAACGCCTATGCTTATGGCGCATCCCTTTCCATCAAACTTAACATCATCTACAATATCTTCTTTTATTTTCAAATACAACGTTATGTCATCGCCGCATATCGGATTATACTCGTGCATCTCTGCATTCGGGTCGTTAATCTTTCCCTTATTATGCGGATGCTCATAATTTGAAATAAGTTCCTCTGCATATATATCTATTGGCAAAAAATCACCTTCCTATCTTGAAAATTTTCTTTACTTCAGCTATTGCATCAATTGCTCTGTCTACCTCATCCTTCCTGTTGTATAAATAAAAACTCATCCTTGCAACTGCCGCTTCATTAATCAATTCAGTAACTAAGGGCATAGCACAGTGATGCCCTGCGCGTATGGCAATGCCCATGCTGTCGAATATGCTTGCTATGTCGTGCGGATGCACGCCTTCTATTGCAAAGGATATCACACCTGACCGGTTAGGCATGCTATTATAATCTGGCCCAAAGACCGATACATTGCTGATTTCAGATAGCCTCTTGAGCGCATATTCTGTTATGTCTCTTTCATGTGCATATATATTGCCCATACCTACCTTATTAAGATAATCCACTGCGGCTGAAAGTCCTATGCCTCCCTCTATGTTTGATGTCCCCGCCTCAAATTTCCATGGAAGATCATTCCATGTGCAAGCATATTTTTCCACAGTCCTTATCATGTCGCCTCCACCTATAACTGGCGGCATCGAATTAAGAATGTCCTTCTTTGCATATAATGTTCCGATGCCTGTGGGCCCGAGCATTTTGTGCCCCGAAAATGCAAAGAAATCACAGTCAATATCGCGTACATCTACCGGCATATGGGGTGCAGATTGCGCTCCGTCTACAAGCACCTTTGCCCCATGTTTGTGCGCAAGCGAACCTATCGCTTTAACATCATTTATGGTCCCCAATACGTTGGAGGAATGGCTTATTGCCAGTATTTTAGGATCCTTTTCAAGTTCCTCCTTCAAACTTTCCATATCAATCATTGTCTTGCTTTCATCAAGCTTTATGTAATCCAAAATCGCCTTTTTCCTATTCGCCAAAAGCAGCCATGGGACAAGATTGCTGTGATGTTCCATTTCAGATATAAGTATATGATCTCCTTCCTTTATGTTTTCTTCCCCCCAGCTCAATGCCACTAGGTTTATCGCTTCTGTCGTGTTCATAACATATACTATCTCTTCCATCGAATTTGCATTGATAAATTTTGCGACTTTATCCTTTGACCCATCATAAGCATCCGTTGCAAGTTCCGCAAGTTCATATATCCCTCTATGTATGTTGGCGTTATAATTGGTATAATATTGGTATATCGAATCGATTACCTGCACTGGCTTCTGAGAGGTGGCTGCGCTATCAAGGTAAACAAGGTCATGCCCTCTCATCTTGACATTCAATATCGGAAAATCCCTGCGTATGCTTTCAACATCTAATCTCTTCATCAAATCATCAACTATGCCTTTTCAAATTCTTCATAGCCCATCTTTTCCAAATGTTCTATCAATTCCAAGCCTCCTTCCTTCACTATCCTACCATGGCTTATAACGTGTACAAATTCCGGTTTCATATAGCTCAATATCCTGTTGTAGTGCGTTATTACAAGAAGGCTCTGGTTATTCTTTTTGGCTATGCTGTTAATGTTTTCAGCGACTACCTTTATTGCGTCTATGTCAAGCCCTGAATCAGGTTCATCCAATATTGCGAGCTTTGGATTTATAAGTGCCATCTGCAAAATCTCAGCCTTTTTCTTCTCCCCTCCAGAAAACCCTTTATTCAACGATCTGCCTACAACCCCCTTATCCATCTTAAGTGCAGTAGAATAGTCCTTCACGTCCTTCATGAACTCCCGGGTGTTCAATGTTTTGTCATTTATTGATTCCAAAGAGGATTTCAGGAAATTAACGAATCCAACACCATCGATTTCAACGGGAGCCTGAAATTGTAGGAATAAGCCAAGTTTTGCGATTCTATCCGTTGGTAATCCAAGTATGCTTTTGCCATCCACCAATATGTCTCCCTTGGTTATCTTCAAGCCTGGATATCCCATTATGGCCTTTGCAAGCGTAGTTTTTCCAGAACCGTTTGGCCCCATAAGCACATGGAACTCACCCTGTTTTATGACAAGATCAAGCCCGTCTAGTATCATTTTGTCTGAAGCGCTTACGTGCAAATCTTTTATTTCTAACATCATTGTATCACATCATTTTACCATTATGCTGCATTTCGAAGCGGAGCCTTTCGGGCATAGTCTGCATGCCACCCTCTGCGCTTCGTAATCGTTATGCTCCAATACCATTTTTGCCATTTTTTTAACTTCTGCATCATCCAACTGCATAGTAAAACTGCCGCTTTTTGGTTGGGTGCCATTCAGATATTTGCTTACCTCTGCCTGCGTTACCTCTAAAAGCATGGCTATTTCTGTCTGTTTTAGCCCATAATTAACATTAAGCTCTGCAGCAACCCGGCTGCGCAGTGCAGGTAAAAATCCCTTCAATATGCTTTCATATTCTGTCATCATCTGAATCGCCTTGCACCTCATGTGCCTTTCTGTTTATGTCTGTCATCCATACGTCCTTCGAATTCATATTGTCTGGCAAACTAAAATTCGCACCTACTAACCGATCCCTTATCAAATTTGCAGCAAACGTCTTTACATTATTGTCATTTATCCTTGCAACTGTTTCCAGTATGAAGCCTAAGGCTATCGAGAGCTTTGCATCATCCTCTGTTATACCCCGCGTGCATAAATAAAATAGGTCATCCTTGCTTATTGGGGACGAAGAGCTTGAATGCATAGCTTTAACATCGCTTTCGTCTATAGACATATCAGGTATGAGATCGATATGCGACGCTTTATCATATAGCAGCCCACGCTCTACTATGGCAGACTTGGATCTTTTTGCGCCATGTTTCATCTTCGCCATGCTTTTCATATAAGCCATAGAGCCTCCCATGAGCACGGCTTTCATGGCTGATTGCGCACGCGTATCCTCGTTGGAATTAATCAAGTGCGTGAATATATCAAACGCCTGCCCTTTAACCCCGAGCACTATATCGTTGGCTTCTACGCCTGAACCTAACCCCTGTGCATCCAACATATTCCTCTGCCTTATGAAACTTCCTCCTGCATAAATGGTGTTTAATGATATGGAGCTTCCCCTGCCTGATACCCCCTTAACCATAGCAAAGGCATTTGCCTCCTCCTTCTCGCAATGTATGGAATTCAATTCTACCCTGGAGTTGCTTTCCGTATTTATCTCATTCAGCACCCCGATAATTGCAGCCCCTGTGCCCTCAGAAAAATAGAATTCATTCAATGTCAAGTCTGATCCCTCCGCGGCGTTTACCAGTACCTGCACCGGCAATGCAGTATCGCCGCCATAAATCAATACATTCACCCTTCTGTGGCCATCGACTCTTATTCTTAAGACTGTTTTTGAAAAGCCATTTGCAAATGCTGCAAATTTATCTTCATCGTTTTTGTACAATTTTCTATCTGAAAAAGATGCTTCTGATGCAGGATCGACTTCATCAACGATGCCAGATGTGTTGCCAATTAAATGCCCGTTTAATAATATCACATCAGGTGCCCCTCCCATTATCTGCGATAAGTATTTGACCGCGCCTTCGGCATACTCTGCATCCTTTATGTTTTCATGGCTATCAGAACGCGGCATTTCGATAGCAAATCTTTTAGTGTAACGCTTGTACAATTCCATTTTTTCATACGGCAGCGCAGTTGCATTTTCACGCGCCTCGTTTAGAAATTTAGCATATTCCATAATATTGCCCTTCATGCAATCGAGTTGCTGGTATCAAGTTTTATCAGCCTTTTGAGCTCCAGCGAGTATTCCAAAGGCAGCACATCTATCAATGGTTGTATAAATCCAAGAACTGCGGTCGCTATTGCATCATCTTCGCTCAGCCCTCTGGACATCAGGTAAAACAGCTCATCTTCACCAAGCCTTCCTACCGTTGCTTCGTGGCTTACAAATGCATCCTCGCTATATACCTCATTGTATGGGAACGTGTTGGTTTTTGCGTTGTTATCCAACAGCAGCGCATCGCATTTGACCGCAGATCTGGAATTCGTTGCCTTCTTGTCTATATGTACTAATCCCCTGTATGTGGCAACTCCGCTCCCCTTAGATACGCTTTTGGATATTATGCTAGAGCTAGTGTCTGGTGCCAGGTGATAAACTTTTCCGCCAGAATCCTGCGTCTGGTTATTGCCTGCAACAGCTATTGACAGTATGTCTCCTTTCGCTCCCCTCTCTTTGAGGAATACGCTTGGGTATTTCATATTCACCTTACTTCCTATATTGGCATCTATCCATTCTACGTGCGCATTCTCGTACGCAAAAGCCCTTTGCGTTACAAGGTTATACACATTTTTTGACCAGTTTTGTACCGTGACATAACGGATGTGTGAGCCTTTCAGTGCTACAAGCTCCACTACTGCAGAGTGCAACGACGAGCTTATGTAAATAGGCGCTGTACACCCTTCCTCATACGTTACCTCTGCGCCTTCATCCGCTATTATGAGCGTCCTTTCGAATTGCCCCGCCTTTTCTGCATTTATCCTGAAATAAGCCTGAAGCGGCATTGCAACTTTTACGCCCTTGGGCACGTAGATGAATGAGCCTCCGCTCCAGCACGCAGTGTTCAATGCTGCATATTTATTATCTGATGGAGGTATTATGGTTCCGAAATATTTTTTAATTATCTCAGGGTATTTCTTCACTGCTGTGTCCGTATCGGTAAATATAACGCCCTGCTTCTCGAGCTCCTCCTTTATGTGGTGGTATACCACTTCAGAATCGTACTGCGCCTCCGCCCCTGAAAAGAATTTGCGTTCAGCTTCTGGTATGCCCAACTTGTCAAATGTATTTTTTATGTCTTCTGGGACAGCATCCCAACTATCGCTCTTGCCTGCGTTTGGTTTAAGGTAATAATATATGTCTGAGTAATCTATGCTTTGCAGATCTGGGCCCCACAGCGGAACCGGTTTTTCAAGGAATATCTTCAGGCCATGCAATCTTTTTTCTAACATCCACTCAGGTTCGTTCTTGCTTTTAGAGATGAACCTGACAACCTCTTCAGAGAGCCCTTTATCTATGTGCTCATACGTTGTATTAGTATCCTTAAATCCATACCTCTGCATGTATTCGCTTTCGTTTTGGACTACCTCTGCATTCGTTCCTGACATATTTGCACCTTTATAACTGGGTTATAAAGTATAAAACAATATATTTAAGCATTCCTGATAATATGCTGATTGGAAGTAAAATAATTGATTCATCCCAAAATGCAATTAATTGGAAGCGTGTAAATATTCTTATCAATAATTATCTTCAATTGCAAGTGTATGTTATCCCAATGGTGATGTCATGGCAGTATCAAGATTTACCAACGAGTTCACGTATAAAGGATTTGTAGAGTCTGGAAAGGAGGAAGAATTCGACAAGCTTTTTGAAGCGGCAGTTGCAGATGCAAAGAAAGAATTCGGGAAAAAGCACCCTATGTACATAGGTGCAAAAGAGGTATTTGCAAGTGAATTGCTGGAGGAAC
Source organism: Microcaldota archaeon (assembly GCA_021792395.1). Taxonomy (GTDB): domain Archaea; phylum Micrarchaeota; class Micrarchaeia; order Micrarchaeales; family Micrarchaeaceae; genus JAMCYW01. Next base: position 37,585 of record JAJYUR010000003.1, on the reverse strand, counting down.
GCTCTCCGATAGACCGAAGCACAGTCATAGGGTATTTTCAAAAAGGCACTAGGGAGCATGCCAGGCAGGCCATATATGCTGCAAAAGAGGCGTTCATCCCATGGTCGTTGATGGACTATAAAAGCAGGATAAAGATATTCAGGAAAGCAGCGCAGCTGTTCAGGGAAAGCAAATTCAAACTTGCAGCCACGCTGAGCTATGAGAATGGGAAGTCGCGATACGAATCGATAGGCGAAGTGGATGAAGCCATAGACTTCCTGAATTATTATGCAGATGAAATGGAAAACAATAAGGGCTATACGAGGAAAACACTCCTAAAAGAGAGTACAAAACGTGTGGAAGCTGGTTTTCAAGGTGCACCATCCGGCGCGGAAAACATAAGAATAGTGCTGAAGCCATATGGTGTGTTCGGCGTTATAGCGCCATTCAATTTTCCGATATCCATATCTACTGGCATGAGCACTGGAGCGATGATAACCGGCAATACTATAGTGTTCAAGCCATCGTCAAGCGACAATATGTCAATGCTAACGGGATTGGAGATATATAAGATATTCAAAGCTGCAGGTCTCCCTGACGGCGTATTCAACTACATTACCGGTCCAGGTGCAGAAGTGGGCGACGAGCTCGCAGTAAATCCAAATGTCAGCGGCATTGTTTTTACTGGCTCCAGGAATACCGGCATAGGCATGGTAGCAAAGACATTCGGTGCAGGCAACCAAAAGGTATTCGTAGTGGAGATGGGCGGCAAAAATCCTGCAATAGTCTCAAAATACGCAGATATAGACAGCGCTGTTGAAGGCACATCCAGCGCCGCATTCGGCTTTGCGGGGCAGAAATGCAGCGCATTGTCGCGCATATACGTCCATGAATCAATAAAGGAGCAGTATCTAAGCAAGCTCATCGAAAAGGTCAGGTCCATGAAGATAGGCGATCCTATCAAGAAAGCCAATTTCATCGGGCCATTAATAAGTGAATCCGCATATAAGCGATATGCAGAATATATAGAAAAAGCGAAATCTGCAGGGCGCATACTATATGGTGGTAAAAAAGTGGATACAGGTTTGGGCGGCATATATGTAGAACCTACTATAGTCGAGATAAGGCATGACCACGAGCTTACGCACAAGGAACTTTTCGTGCCTTTGGTGACTATAGAAACATACAGGGACTTCAAGGAAGCACTTGCAATGGCCAACGATGTGGAATACGGTCTTACTGCGGCGTTATACAGTAAAAACAGGCACGAAATAAAGGAATTCTCCAACGCCATACAGGCTGGAGTTGTATATATAAACAGAAAAGTAAGCGCGACTACCGGCGCTATGGTCGGCGTGCATACCTTCGTAGGATGGAAAGGCAGCGGATTAACTGGAAAAGGCACTGGAAGCAGATTCTACCTGCAGCAATTTCTGAGGGAGCAGAGCATTGCCATAAGCGTGTGATGCCGAGGTGTAGAATTGCCCATACTCAAAGCCATAAAAAGCATGTTGCATTACGAGCATAAGGCGGTAGTGATAGCCGGCAAAGAGCTGGACGCCCGCATATCGGATTCGTTCATCAAGCGGATGATAGGCCTGATGTATGAAGATGACATGCCAAAAAACAGCTGCATGCTGTTTGTATCAAGGTTCAGCTCAACTGAAAGCATATGGATGAAGGACATGCGCTTCAGCATCGATATAATATGGCTGGACAAGTACAAGCACATAGTTGCAACCGAAGAAAATGTCCCGCCCTGCAAGAAAATCCTCTTCTGCAAGACCTATAAACCAGACATCCCTTTTAGATTTGTGGTTGAACTAAACGCCGGATTTATAAAGGAAAATGGCATAACCAAATCTTCAATAATTGAATTCAAATAAAAGAGGAAAAGAAAAGGGAAAGAGATAATTATCTCCTTCTCTTTGCGCTCGACTTTCTTGCGCTTGATTTCTTTGCCTTCTTTGACTTAGCTCTTCCTCCCCTGTTCATCTTGGTTCTGGCAACATACCCATTGCTGTCGATGAAATATAGGAATCCATCCTCTCTCTTTATCTTTTCGCTTCCTATTTTTCCCTTCCTGCCTCTTGAATTTGTTTTCATAGGTGTGCGCCACGCATACCCATCCTTGCCTAAAAAGTATAGGTATCCGTCCTCCCTTTCAATTCTTTCACTTCCGACTTTTTGTGCCATTAGATTCACCAATATTAATGACTTAAATAAGTTTAAATAACTATCGTCGTGGCTCCGTCAGCAAAACTTATCATTGTCAAATGTCTAATGTGTCCAACAAGCAGAATCTTTATATATTATATAAAGACCAAATGCAATGGTAAACCGCACATCCAGTTATGGTATGCCTGTGATTTTATGACTGATAATCTCAAAACCAAGGAATCTAAATCTGAACTAAGCCAACTGGCTACAGAAGGCGAAAGACTGCTTGATGCTAAAGAATACGCAAAGGCAGAGCGATTATTCCTAGAAGCTCTTATGCTGATACGCAGAAGCGGCATAGACGACGACCCAGAAGTCAAAGTGCAAAAAATGAAAATAATAAAAAAGAACGGCGATTTGGCATTATCTGCAAACGATCCGATAAAAGCCGCATCCATTTACTTGCGCCTTGCAAATGAGGAACTGAGCACCAAGTATGATAATGGCGTCTCTTTTAAAAATTTTTTGGACAATATGAATAAAGTCGAAACCTTATTGGACAATATGAATAGCTCTGGCAATGCAATATATGCTGCAAAAGGTTTTATTGAGGCGGGTTTAAAGTACAGTGAGTACAAGGACATGCTGGTAAATGCTGCAAAGAATGGGAATGTGCACGCCCTGCCAAGCAAGTCTAAGGAAATTGATTACCTATCGTTAAAATCTACAGAATGCATCTATGGGTCGCTTGAAATCATAGAGAATCTTTCTATGGATCCAAATAACTCTAATTACGGCTTCTTACTTGCAGAAATAAAGGAGTTTGGAATATTCAACAGGGACCGTGATATACTCAAGATGTGTACCGATATAGCCGAACGCATGCGCCAGCAATAAAAATCTGCAGCGCATGCGCCAAAGCCTGCTAATACTTAATAAGGTATCCATCCAAAAATTAATGGTGTTTTAATGCTGGAAATCAAACTGCTCAAGGGAGCTTCTATAAAAGGGTATAAACTTGTAGAAGGTTTCCCAGGCATCGGGCTCGTAGGCCCAATGACTATAAGCTATATGATAGATAAGCTGAAAATGGAGTACTGTGGATACATTGACAGCGACAAGTTTCCTCCAATAATATCCATACATGAAGGCAGAGCGATGCCTTCTGTAAGGCTGTATAGCTCAGACAAGATTAAAGCAGTAATAGTATTTGCAGAATTTGCGATACCTGTATCTATGGTGTACGACCTTACGCAGAAACTATACGAATTCATTAAAGCTAACGGACTTACCGAGATAATATCAATAAACGGGATGCCTACTGGTTCTGCCTCGCTAGAAGAAACCGGCATTTCGAACGACAAGGTGTATTCAATCGCATCATCAAAGAAGCTAGCGCAGGATGCCGCAAAGGCAGGAATGATACCTATAACGGAAGGCGTAGCTACCGGGGTAAGCGCACTGCTGCTGCTCAATGCTGTGACATCGCAGATTGATGACATAAATATCCTTGTACCTGTAAACCAGAACATAATAGATCCGAAATATGCTGAACTGGCAATACAATCTATAAATAAGATGTTGAACTTAAAGATAGACATAACCGAATTAGACAAGGAGTCAAAAGAGGTAGAAGCAAAAATAAAAGACCTGATAAAGAAAAGCAAAGAAACACACGACACCTTCAAGAAGGCGTCCGAGGATAGCGGACCGTCAATGTATGCTTGATTTGATTTTTGCAGGGGTGGCAGAGTCTGGTCAGGCTTAAAGGCCACAGAAAAACGCGCAGGACTTAAGATCCTGTGGCTTAGCGCCTTCGTGAGTTCAAATCTCACCCCCTGCACAGTAAGCAGGGCATGCATTGCCGTTTACGGGAAAAAGGAAAATCTTATATAAATAATGCTTTACAATTAACTACTACAACTTAAGTGTTTTTATGGACCCTAATGAAAAATATGACATTATAGTAGCAGGTGCAGGGATGTCTGGTTCCTTAGCTGCAGGTATAGCTGCAAAGAACGGTGCCAGCGTATTGCTGCTCGACCGAAATCCAGAAGATAGCGTAGGCAAAAAGAACAACTGGGGCTGGACATGCGGGGATGCAGTAGCAGGGTCACACCTTGACTTCATAACAAAACAGACCGGCTTGACGTTTTCAAAACCCGAACTAGACCTGAAGGTTGACGGCGTATATGCATTATCCCCTGATTTAAGCTCCAGATATCTGTTCGATGGCGTAGGATACATCCTAGACAGGCCTGCTTTCGAATCGAAGCTTCTAGATTTTGCTAAAAAGTCAGGAGTAACATATGTGCCTGAATTTGAGGTAGAAGGTCCGATAGTGGAGAACAATTTCATAAGCGGCATATTTGGAAAGGACAAAAGCAAAGAGCACAAAAAATTTCATTCGAAGCTCGTGATAGACGCGTTGGGTGTGGCCACCGTATTGAGAAGGCGCCTTCCTGATAATGATTTCGTTGAGAAAAACGTAGATATAGACGACATCGAGTCTACTGGCAGATATATCTACGAGTTCGACATCAACGGAGAAGATCTCAATTATTATGATCCAAAGAATGCACTCATACACCTCAACCAAGAGATGGCTCCGGGCGGATACGGATGGGTATTCCCGAAGAGTGGGAATAAGGTAAACATAGGTTTGGGCGTTCAAAAGAAAAGCCTTGATATAAGGAATGCAAAGTTGGGAAGGAAGGATACACTCCAAAATCTGATAGATGCGTATGTCAAGTGGAATCCGATAATAAAAAATCCGCGCCTTTTCAATAAGAACAACAACGGCAAGGGCATATGGTCCGTAGCTGTGAGGAGGCAGATGGAGTCCCTCGTATTCAACGGTTACATGGGTGCAGGGGACAGCATGGCAATGCCTAATCCAATAAGCGCAGGAGGCATAGGCCCGGCATTGGTTTCAGGCGCATTTGCTGGAGAAAATGCCGCAAAGGCAGTGCAATCAAACGACGTTTCTACAAAAGGCCTATGGAAATATAATTTAGATTATAATGCAGAATACGGAAAGAAGACTGCAGGCTTGGAGGTTTTTAGGATATATATGCAGTCGATAAACAATGCGACATTGGATTACGGAATAAAATCTTTCCTAACAACCAGCGAGGCTTCGAAGCTTGCATTGGGATCTGTCCCAGAGTTAAGCCTAGCATCGAAATTCAAGATGGTCCTCAAAGGCGCATCAAACATAAATGCATTCCAAAACCTGATATTTGCGGTCAATAAGATGAAGAAGCTCAACGTGATATATTCTGAATATCCCGATAGCCCGGACGGTTTCAAGAAGTGGAAAGCCCAGGTATCTGCAGAAATGGAAGAAGTCAAGGAGCGCTTCAAGCCAAATCCAATATGAAGTGTGGATCATGAACGAATATACAAAATTTGAAAAATCAAGGATAATCGGCGCCAGGGCGCTACAGCTTGCCAATGGTGCCCCTCCTCTTATAAGGGTTCCGGAAGATATGGTAGAACCGCTGGATCTTGCCGAACTGGAATTCGAGAAAGGAGTAATCCCGATAACCATCATAAGGGAATAAAAAGGCTATCCTAAAAATTTACGATTCCAATATAAAAGCAGGAACCGGTTAAGCCCGCCTTTTTCTGATTTTAGGCCCATTCCTGCGCTGCATCCTTAAAACGTCAGCAGCACGCCCTATGAATGCGCCATCCAGCCCGTATATCTCTGCATTGTCGAAATCGAATATACCATTTCTGAATAGTGGGTTTATATCCTCACGTGCGCTATGCTCTATATCAAATCCGCCGCCCATTATAAGGTCATTGAAGGCGGGCATCACTATGAGCCTTGTTGCCCTGCCGTTTTCGTATCTCTTAGCCAATTCTTTCCTGTTGGCTTTGGCAACCAGCCACACCTTTGAATTATAAAATGCGCCGTTTGAATCGTATATTCCTATAGCAAAATGATTATGGGCTGTTATTATTGTGCCTTTAGACATTGCTTTGTCAGATGGCCAACGGTGACCGTGCATGAGTGCAATATCACCTATTATAATTTCGTCAGACATGCCATTCAAAAGCCCGGAAAAATCGCCCGTATATGCATCATGGTTCCCAATCGCAAGATGCACCCTTAGCCCGCTATCATTTAACTGTTCTAAGAAGCTCTTGACCATGCGCACCTCTGCATAATCCAGTCTAAGTATCCTGTTCTTCAAATCGCCTAAAATTATCAAGTCGTTAGCTTTGAACGACGAGGCGATTCCCACTATCCTATTCGCTATCATTTCGGTGGCGGAACGCATGTTGATGCCTTTCCATTTGAACTCCCTTTCTACGCCGATATGCAAATCGCCAACTACGAGGCGATTTTTTCCGCTTTCCGTCAATATAAGCGCAGGTTCGTTGTAAATAAATTTTATATCTGTCTTCTTGCCTCCCATGCAACCAAATCCAAAACTTTTATCATTGACAATGAATAAATAATGTTGTAAGCAATTAATTAAGGTGTGCGGATGGCCAATTTTTCACCAACGATAGGCAAGATTGCAGGGATCGATGTGCAACTGCATTGGACATTCATACTGCTCCTGCTCTTTTCACTGGTAATAAGTCTTCCGCTATTCATGATATTCGTATTGCTGTTCCTATTTGTATTTTTGCATGAGCTTGCCCATTCAATAACCGCCAAAAACAACAACATACCTGTGCAGAAGATCATATTATATCCGCTCGGGGGCGGTTCGATAATAGACATGGATAACATAGAACCGCGTCTAGAATTCAGGATATCCCTGGCAGGCCCATTATCTAATTTTTTCTTCGGATTCGTACTTGGTGCAATCGTAATATTAATGCCAGGTGGATTTGCAAAAAGCATAGTGCAGCTACTTTTCCTACTTAACATACTTCTAGCTGCTTCCAACATAATACCGTGGTTTCCGCTGGATGGAGGCAGGATACTCCGCAGTTACCTGCAAAGGAAGAGGTCATTCTTCACTTCTACTGAGATAACGGTCAAGGTAAGCAATGTAATAACCGTCCTTTTTATCCTAGGCACATTCATATTCGTATATATGTCCAACGGATATTCACTTCTCTACAAGGAAACGATAGTGGTATTTGACTTATTCATTGCGATATTCTTCTATGGCGGCGCACAGGCTGAAATGCAGTCCGCATATGTGCGCAACTATACCTCCGATCTGCCCTTGAGCGCCGTCTCATCCAAAAACTACATAATGCTGAAGCCTAGCGTAAAGATGGGCAGCCTTTACAATGAAATGTTAGCGCATCATACGCATCTGGTGGTATTCAAGCAAGGAAGTGAATTCAGGCTGGTTTCGCGTCTGCCTACTGTGATATCAAACAAGGGCGTAGGCAACATGATAAAGAAAGACATCTCCTATTTCAGTTCGCCCCTGCCTGTGATTTCATACAACGCCAAACCATTCCAGGCGCTCACCAAGATGCAGGTATACGAGTCTGGGATAATAGGCATAGTAAAAGGTGGGAAGCTTATAGGGATAATCCAAAGGCAGCACCTAGAATCTGTGCTCTCATTGCATATCTCAAAATCCAGCAAACTGTCCAAAGCGCCCAGAAGCTCAAAAACATCAAACCGCAAAAGTGTATAGCTGCACAATATGGCCAACCATAACTACATGACAAGCACTAAAAATCTTAACGTGCTAATCATTAGTGGCGCCGGTGTTGTTTGTGCTCTATATTGACAAAGTAACAATTCATAATTTTAAATCCTTCAAGCATGCGAACATTATGTTTAGCAAGGGCTTCAATTGCATCGTGGGCCCGAACGGATCCGGCAAGTCCAACATATGCGATGCGCTGCTTTTTTCGCTTGGAGAATCATCATTCAGGAGGATGAGGGTCACAAATTCAAGCAAACTAATAAGCAATCTGGTAAAGCCTGATAAGGAAACAAAGTTAAAACGGGCGTACGTCACCATAGACTTTTCCGGAGACCAAAAAATTCAGATATCTAGGATTGTAAGATCGGATGGCAAAATAGGATACAGGATAGGCGGCAAAAAGGCAAAGAGGCAGGACGTGCTAGATTTGCTGCATGCAAACAACTGCTGGGCGAATGAAACAAATACCATAACCCAAGGCGAGATAATCAGGATACTGAACCTTAATTCAAAGGAACGCAGGGGGCTGATAGACATAGCTTCCGGCATAAAGGAATTCGATGACAAAAAGAATAATTCGTTAAAAGAACTGGATAAAGTAGAAGAAAAGATAGGGAATGCAAAAATAATGCTCAGCGAACGCACTGGATTCTTGGAAGAGCTTAAAAAGGATAAGGAGGATGCAGAGAGGTATATTGCAGCCTCAGATTCAATAAAAAGCATAAGTTACACGATACTAAAAAAGAGGGAAAGCCAAGTATATTCTGCATTGGAGGAGGCGATAGGCAGTATTGCAAGATTCGATGAGAAGAAGAAAACCCTATCCTCATCTATGTCTGAAATAGATAAGAAAGTGGAGGATATTACAAAACTGCGCTCAGAACTTTCAAAGAAACTAAGTGCAAAGTCCATCGAGGTGAATTCCGTCAATAAGAATCTCGATGAGATAAGCAAAGGCGTAGCTATAGCTGAATCTGAAGTAAGGGGTATCAACGAATCGATTGCAGGCTTAAAAACACGCATAAATGAATTGGAGGAAGAGGACAAAAGCCTTGGCATAAAGATAGAAGGCAACAAAAAAACCATAGTCTCATTAAATACAGAAATAGAATCAAGATCAAAAAGCATTGAAAAAATTGAAGTACATCCAAACCAGGAAACTGACGATTCAGCATCAGAAGAATATGAATCGGTGCAAAAGTCGCTTGATGCCCTCTCAAAAGAATTCGATTCTGCCAACGGCGCTCGTTTGTCTGCAGTAGCTGAAATATCTAGAATATCTGATTCAATAGAAATGCTTTCCTCAAAGGCATCCAGTTTGGGAAAATCGATCAAGGAATGGGCTGCATCGGTTTCAAGCAAACTAAAGGATGCTGATGCATTGAAAGGCAAGATAGATAAAGGGCGCGTCAGAATAAAAGAGCTTCATGAAAAACAATCTGCCATAAAAGAGTCTATTTCAGTGCTGGACGAAAAGTCTATAAATATCAGGGAAGCGATAGCCGCAAGCGGCGGTGGTACGGACCGCATGAACGACGAGATAAAGCGCGAAATAAAACAGGGATTCCATGGCAGGGCGTATGAGCTGTGTGCTTATGAAGACAAGTATTCAAATGCCATCAATGCTGCTGCTGGAAGCAGATTCAATTACTTCGTAGTGGAATCGATAAGCGTTGCAACATCGGCGATAAAACTTATCCGCGATAAAAAGCTTGGAAGGGCGTCGTTTATACCTATAATGGATATATATAGCAAGAAGCCTACTGCGCAAGACGACGCAATCCCTATAATAGACTTGGTGAAGTTCGATAAGAAATATGAAAAAGTTTTCTCATTCGTATTCGCCAACACCTATCTTGTAAATACAATAGCGGATGGCAAGAGGCACGGGCTTGGAAATCTGAGATATGTGACGATGGAAGGCGATATACTGGAGCCATCCGGAGTCGTCAGCGGCGGGTTTTCACGGCAGGTTGCATATCCTGGGAAGATAAGGTCAGAACTTGAGAAGGTTGCGGGTCAAAAGCAGGCGCTTTTAAAAGAAATAGCAACGGCTGAATCTGAGCTGGAATTGGAGAAAAAGGCAGTAGGTTCGCTTGAGGTAGACCTGGCAGGCAATGAAATAGAAATAAAACGCATGAATTTTTCCATATCATCATCAGAAGAAGAATTGCTGAAAGTCAAATCAGAAATAGACGCAAAAAACAAGTCAGTGAAAGATGCTGAACGTGAAATTGAAGCATACACGTCTAAATGCAGCAATCTGGCAAAAGAGATTTCGGCGACAAAGGAAAAGCAGGCGCTTATCTATAAAGCAATATCCAGCGCCCTTCACGCTGGAAAATCATCGAAAACGAGCAAGGAAGAAATTGAAGCGGCAAAGAAGCAGCGTGCAGAGCTGGAGTCATTGAAAATGCAATATGCATCGGTCTCAAAAGAGAACGATATGCTGGGTTTGAGGATCGCTGCCATAAAGGACGAAATACGCAAGGCGTCTGATACTATAAAGAAACTCAATGCATCTGCAAAGGAAAAAGAAGCATACATCGCCAAAGGCATGTCCTCGAAAGCCGAGCTTGAAGAAAGGATAAGGTCGCATGACAAGGGGTCAGAATCGATATACAATGAGCTTTCGAAACTCGAAAAATCATTGTCTGAAATGGGATTTCAGAAAGGCAGGCTGGCAAGTGAATCGGACAAGTTGGCAAAAGAATTATCCGAGGCGGAAACTAGGAAAGCACAGGCGCAAACGAGGCTCAATGATATAAAAGCCGAGCTTTCCGGAAGGATGGAGGTTGAAGAAGCCAAAGGGAGCATCAGCGAGCTGGAAAGCAGGCTTGCAGTCCTAAAAAACGATCTTGAAAAAATGGGAGTTGTAAACCTAAAAGCTCCTGAGATGTATGAAATAAAAAGCAGAGATCTTGAAGGCGCCATGGAAAAGCTCGATACACTTGAAAGCGAAAAAATCTCAATATTGGGCATGATAAAAGAAATAGAATCAAAAAAACTAGATGTATTTATGGATACATTCAAGGCTGTTGAGAGGAACATGCAGAAGCTTTACAATTACACCTATGATGACGAAGTGGTAATGTCATTGGACAATCCGAAAGACCCATTCAATTCAGGGCTTTCGATATCTGTAAAAAAGAAGGACAAGGGAGGAAGGATAAAATCAGTAGATGAATTGTCCGGAGGCCAAAAATCATTCATCTTAATAGTGATGCTTTTCGCGATACAGATGCGCAATAGGATGTCGTTCTACATATTCGACGAGATTGATTCTGCACTGGACAAAGAAAATTCGAAAAAGCTTTCGAAACTAATAAAAGAGATAAGTTCCAATTCACAATTCATAGTCGTAAGCCACAATGACACTCTAATATCTGCTGCAGACACGGCAATAGGGTTCTCTATGCAGAACGACGAATCAAAGGCAGTAGGCATACAGTTGGTTGGAGTGAGCAGCTAGGTGTAGTATTGGAAAAACGCAAAAAAAGTGCATTACCAAAGCGGTCTGCAACAAAGCAAGCCGTGGCAGATAAGGGGAAGCTGACGGTATGGCCGCTGTACATAATCCTAGCGTTACTCTTCGTGCTGTACCTTCTCTACCAAAAAATCGCGTTTCTGTCATTGGTTTTCGGCATAGCTATATTTTTTTTATTGGTTGTAATAATAGCTCTTGAATTCGTATCCGGGGCACATGATGAAGGATACAAAAAAATGCTGATAGAAATATTCGCAGCTATCGCAATCGTAGCTGCGATATGGCTTTTGTTAAGTTCATACATGCATACTGCGTATCCGGTAGACGTAGTGCCAAGCTGCAGCATGCTGCCATATCTGCACAGAGGTGATTTAATATTCGTGCATGGCATAGAAAACATTTCACAGATAAGGGCGCCTATGCTGAACATCACCAGAGCCCAGGCATCAATTATGGTCAACTCCAACTCAGAATCGCTGGAATGCGTAGCATACCGGTATTATGACGGCGGACTTGAAGTTTCACAAATAATAAAGCCAGGCTATTCCATAGGGCTATATTCAAGCTCAGGTTCGCAATTGGTTCAATATAATCAACAAAGCCAGCCTGTTACGTATACGTGCGGTGCACGTGCAGTAAAATATAGCAATGGTACCTTAGCCAACGAGGCATACCTAACTTCGATAACCGTGGATAACATTACAATAAGCGGGGACAGGAACAATTCTATAATAGTATATAAGACCATGCCTGGAGACCTTTTTTACAATGAAGGCGATTCATACGTAGTGCACAGGGTATATGCGATACTGAACGCAAGCGGCCAGTATTACGTGCTTACAAAGGGCGATAATAATCCGGGGTTGGATATGCAATATTTCAATCATCCTGCGCCCATCGGCAATGTAATCGGCAAGGTTGTCGGGGCAGTGCCATATATTGGTTATATAAAGCTTATATTGGACGGTAATATGGCCCAGCCGCAAGGGTGCAACTATACCATACTGCATCCTTAAGTGCGTACTATTCGATATTGAGGGCTGCATCTGATAAATCGCGAATACCTGTTTAGTATGGCGATTCGCATAATTATTATATATCTTTCTGTAAATAACTACTATTGCCTTGATACACTTACTACCTAGTTTAATGTATCTCGCACAAAGTGAAATTAATGGCGGATCTTGCTAATGATATACGTTTAGCTGTAGACAGCGGAGAAACAGCCTTGGGCATAAACAAGGTCATAGACTCTATAAAAGGCAATACTGCAAAGCTGATTATAGCAGCATCGATAAACAAGACAGAAGCGCTTCAGGATGTGATGCATCTTGCAAAGATATCAGATCTTTCCGTAATCACCTTCGAAGGCAATTCGCTTGAATTGGGTGCAATATGCGGTAAGCCATTTTCCGTATCTGTATTGTCTATAATAAAGCCAGGCAATTCAAGCATATTAAACCAGGACAAGGATAAAGAAAAAGAAAACAAATAAACGTGATAAAAAATGCCCAACGGCGAATTTGCAGCAAGAAAACTTTTAAAGCAGAGAAAGCACCAGCGTATGCTGAAAAAGTGGCTTAAAAGGAAAAAATTACACTTAAAACAAAAGTACGACCCTATGGGCACAGTCCCAAGGGCGAAGGGGCTAGTCCTTCAGAAGTTTGCAGTAGAACAGAAGCAGCCACATTCAGGGCAGATAAAGTGCGTAAGGGTGCAGCTCATAAAGAATGGCAAGGTTGTCGGGGCATTCGTGCCTGGAGACGGATCAATAAATCATATAGACGAGCACGACGAAGTGACTATAGAAGGCCTTGGAGGCTCACAGAGGGGCCAGATGGGATGCATACCAGGGATGAAATACAAGGTAGTCGAAGTCAACGGTGCAAATATGGTGCAGATACTTAGAGGAAAGGCTGAGAAACCAAAGAGATGAAGCCAACATGTCCGAAATACCAAACAATAATATCAATGTGGAAGCGGTCCCTGATGCAGCTCAGCCAAAGCCGTCGAAAAGGAAAAAGGCTGCTGCAAAACCGAAAAAGGAGGTAAAGACTCAGACCCTACCACAGTTTGCCGCTAAATTCTCTTCAGAAGGCAATCTGCTGTTCAAGAAATACAGTTATGCAGTTAGTGTCGATGACTTAAGCCTGAAGAACTACGTGGACCTGAAGCCATTGGCTTTCCCATCAACGTTCAGGCGCTCAAGCAGCAAGATGTTTTCAAAGGCAAACATAAATATAGTCGAAAGGCTGGAAAATGCACTCATGCGCGGCGGAACGGGAAAGAAGATAGGAGGACATGTAATAAGGACTAAGGGTATGCTACAAGGCAAGAAGCTTAAGGTAATGCATATTGTCGAGAAGGCATTCGATAACGTGAACAAACAGACGAATGAAAATCCATTGCAGATATTTATAAACGCCCTGCAGAACAGCGCTCCAATTGAAGATACGACAAGAATAAGGCAGGGAGGTACAGTGTCAAACATACCTGTTGACATAAGTGCGAGCAGGAGGCTTGACATAGCGCTCAGGAACATAGCAACTGCATCTATAATAGGCGCATTCGCAAGCAAGAAGACTATAGACAGCGCTCTGGCGAACGAGCTCATTCTGGCGGCAAAGAACGATATAAACAGCTACGCTATAAAGAGAAAGAACGAGATAGAGCGCATGGCAAGAAGCGCAAAGTAGCCGAATTTATAAATTCATGGTGTTGAATTATGGTAAGAAGGGAATACGTAGTAGACGAAATAGTAAAGCTAATGAAAGGCCAGGAGAACATACGCAACGTGGCCATAATAGCGCACGTTCACCACGGAAAGACTACTCTTACTGATTCACTGCTTGCAAAAGCAGGGCTAATATCAAAATCAGTTGCTGGGGATGCACTTTACACCAATTTTGAAGCAATAGAAAAAGACCGAAGGATGACGATAAAATCTGCAAACATATCATTAGGTTTCGTCTACAACGAAAAGGATTACATAATAAACCTAATAGATACCCCTGGTCACGTGGATTTCGGAGGTCATGTTACAAGGTCAATGCGCGCCGTAGACGGAGTCGTGCTTGTAGTTGATCCGGTTGAGGGGGTAATGCCCCAAACAGAAACAGTGCTAAGGCAAGCGCTTAAGGAGAAAGCCAAGCCAATCCTTTTTGTAAACAAGGTGGATAGGCTGCTTACCGAACTTAGATTGACGCCCGAGCAGACGTTCGAAAGGCTTTTGAAGCTCATAAACGACATAAATAAGTTGATAGAGCAGTACGCGCCGGAAGAGTTCGCGCAAAAGTGGAAGGTCAGTGTAGACAACGGAAGCGTGGCATTCGGTTCGGCAGCTAAAAAATGGGCCATATCGAAACCCATAATGGAAAAATACAAAGTATCATTCAAGGAGATATTTGCGCTAACAGCAGAAGGCAACGAGAAGAAGCTTCAGGAAATTGCACCTATAGACGATGCAACACTTATAATGATGATAGACCATCTTCCGAACCCAAAGCAGGCGCAGGCATACAGGATACCTAAGATATGGCATGGCAATTTGGAGAGCACAGAGGCAAAAGCGATGCTCTCAGCAGATATAAATGCAAAGACTAACATAGTGATATTCAACATGACGTACGATCCCCATAGCGGTGAGGTTTTAGTGGGAAGAGTATTTTCAGGCATAGCAAAGAAGGGAGTAGAGCTTTACATATCAGGAAAGCAGAATACCCAAAAGATACAGCAGGTAGGTGTATACATGGGCCCGGAAAGGGTCATAGTCGACGAGATTCCTGCAGGAAACATAGCTGCAATAGTCGGCCTTAAAGACGTGAGCATAGGCGACACCCTAAGCGAAGAGCCTATAGAAGCGTTTGAACAGATAACACACTATTCTAAGCCAGTTGTTACAAAAGCGATAGAAGCCAAGGATTCCAGAGATACTACAAAGCTCATAGAGGCGCTAAGAGAGCTCTCAAAGCAGGATCCTACTATAATTACTGAAATTAATCAGGAGACAGGAGAGCACCTTGTCAGCGGTATGGGCGAGTTGCACTTAGAAATAATAGAGACTAAGCTGAAAGATGACTTCAAGATACCTATAATATCGAGCGAGCCTATAGTCATATACAGGGAAACGATAAACGACAAAGCAGGCCCTGTAGAAGGAAAGACGCCTAATAAGCATTCCAAGTTCTACGTTACGGTAGAACCTCTTCCGGAAGGCGTGCAAAAGGCCATAGACGAAGGTTCAATAAGGGACGGGAAGCCCAAAGGGCAGAATGCCATAGAAGCGATGGTTGCCGCCGGCTTGGACCGAAACATAGCTAAAAACGTAGAGGATGTTTACAATAAATGCATGATGGCTGACGTGACACACGGCGTGCAGTACATGAATGAAGTTATGGAACTGTTGATAGACGGGTTCGAGGAAGCGGTGAAGGACGGCCCGCTTGCAAGGGAAAAATGTTCAGGCCTATTGGTCAGCATCGTCGACGCAACGATACACGAGGATCCTGTTCACAGGGGGCCTGCCCAGGTCATACCTGCGATGAGGAATGCAACTTACGCGGCAACTCTGACTGCAGGTGTATCACTTCTGGAACCAAAACAGAACTTTACGATAAACATACCACAGGACTATCTGTCAGGCGTGATAACATTCGTGCAGAGTAGAAGGGGTCAAGTAGGAACCATAACCCAGGACAGGGAGCAGGTCTCTATAACCGCCAAGATGCCCGTAGCTGAGGTCCTAAAAGGTTTCTCCAACGAACTGAGAGGCTTGACACAAGGCAGGGCGATATGGTACATGGAGTTTGCAGGATACGAAAAACTGCCAAAGGATCTGCAGGATAAGGTAGTCAGGGAGATAAGGACAAGGAAGGGACAGCCTCCGGAGCCGCCGACCCCGAACCAGTTCCTTGCGTAAATGTTTATGATTAACGGAAGGGTTGCAAAGCATAGGAATGCTTAAATAGCTTTCTGGGTAAAAGGATATTAACTTTCTTCTAAGTTTAAGCAAAACTACCGATGAAGTTAAAACCAAGGTGTTGAAATGGCAAAATCATACGTGAAATTCGAAGTATCGAAGGATGTTGTGGCAAAGACATACGAAGCGTTGCAGCTTGCAAAGCAATCTGGCAAGGTAAAAAAGGGCGTCAACGAAGTGACGAAGAGCGTAGAGAGAGGGCTTGCATCATTCGTAGTCATGGCAGAAGATATAGAGCCTGAAGAGATTATGGCGCACATCCCCTCAATATGCGAACAGAAGAAGATTCCATATTCATATGTTCCTACAAAGCAGGAACTCGGGAAATCCATAGGCATGAACGTCCCGTGCTCCGCGATAGCTGTAGAGGACCAAGGAGGCGCATCCAATTCCATTAAGGACGTCATATCAAAAATAACAGGAACCTCGCAAAAACAGGCTCCGAAGAAAGAGGAAAATAAAGAAGAAAAGAAAGGAGCGAAGAAGGAAGAAGCAAAGGAAGCAGATGCAGGCGCATGATGTCTTCTGATGCAATGCAAAGCTGATAATCATGGCAGATGACCAAACACAACAGTTTCATGGCTTCTTGGCAGAAATAGTGGAAGTCAACACGAAGGTTAAGACCGGGATGTACGGCGAAGTGTACCAGGTTTCTTGCAAGATCCTTGAAGGAAAAGACAAGGGCAGGATAATACGCAGGAATCAGATCGGCCCTGCCAAAGTAAAGGATGTAATAAGGCTTCCTGACACGAGCAGGGAAGCAAGGGAGATAAAAGTCAAGTAAATTTTGGCTTTGGTGTTTTAAATGAAATGTTCTTATTGCCAAAAAGAGATGAGGAAAGGCACTGGCTCGATGTACGTCTTCAAGACTGGAAAGATAAATTATTACTGCACAAGCAGGTGCTACAAGAACGACATTCTGCACCACAGGAAGATAAACAAGAAGCGCCTGGGCAAGTAATGGTGCCTGCCTTCGGTGCGCCAACTCTGCCAAGACTTTTTAGTAAAGCTTTTTGCGAAAAGGTTTCATTTATCGTTTCCTTTAACGCTAAATTTGGATTTTTGTAATTTGAATAGTTATAACCAAAAAGCGTTAGTCATCATGGAAAGCCATATAGTGTTTCTTCTATTCCCATTGCAATTTTCTCATTTAAATCCAAGCCGTTATTAAGCATTATAAATCTTTTTTAATGCTCTTCAAACATTTTACGCAGACCTTTCACCACCCGAGTACTTCTCCATCTTCTTCAGTTCTGTTTCGCTCACCTTGTTAAAAATCGTAGTTATTGGAATATCCATCATGAGATCAGGCCTGCTGGCTATCCTGCCCATCATGCCCTTCATCTCACTCTCGCCTGCGCCAAAATATGACAAAATCTTTTTACTGGCATTGGGGGTGAACGGATACAGCATTATCCCAAGCGCATAGACTATGTCAAGCAGCCCATTCATCAGCGATGAGAACTCTGCAACTGATTTCTCATCGGCATTCTTCAGCATCTTCCATGGCTCTTTGGTGCTCATCATCTCGTTGCCTAACTCTGCAAGCTTAACAAGGCTCTGCAGCGCATCCCGCATGTTCACCTGCCCAAAGTTAGACATATAATTTTTTACCATCGCATCGATTTTTTCCACTATCTTGGGGTCAGCACCCTTATTTCCCAACAGTGCATGGTTGTTCTTCGTTATTGTCAAAACCCTATGTACGAGGTTTCCTATCTTATCATTCATTATCTTATTGACTATCTCTATGAAGCTGGCTATGGAGAATTCTGTGTCAGAGGTCTCGGGCAGCAAGTGCATCAGTGCAAATCTCCAGTAATCTGCAGGCATTATGTCCAGCGCGTTCTGCACATTTAAGCCTATGCCCCTGCTTTTGGAAAATTTGACGCCGTTTGCATTCAGGTATTCATACGCCTTTATTGTATGCGGCAAAATGAATTCCATCCTGCTGCCTATGAGTATGCCGGGCCACATCATCGTATGGAACTCGATATTATCCTTGCCCATGAACTGTATGAGTTTGGTATCCTTATCCATCCAATAATTCTTCCATCTAGCGGTCCACTCGCTTGTTATGCCTATGTAGCCTATCACTGCATCAAACCAAACGTAGAACTTCTTTTCCTCAAATCCTTTCTTGTTGACTTTGAAACCCCAGCTTATGTCCCTTGTAATGTCCCTTGGCTTCAACCCCTGTGATATGTAGCTCAGGGTCTTGTTAACTGCATTCCTGCTCCAGTTGTTGCCCTTGTTTTTCTCCACGAACTCCTTTATATTCGGCTCGAGCTTCTTCAGGTCCAGCGCAAGGTTGGATGTCTTCCTGAATTCAATGTCGGTGCTCCCGCATATCACGCAGTGCGCGTTTATCAGTTCGCTCGGATTCAAGAGGTTCCCGCAATTATCGCACTGGTCTCCGCGCGCGCCTTCAGCCTTGCAGTACGGGCATATGCCCTCTATAAATCTGTCAGCCAGAAAGCGCTTGTCAACATTGCAATACGGCTGTATGTCCTCTACCTGTTTTATGAATCCGTTTTTGTCCAAAGCGTCGAAAATTTCATATACTACATCTTTATTCTTTTCAGAATCGGTCTTTCCATAGTACGTGAAGGTGCAGCCAAACTTTTCTGCAGATTCCTTAATCTGTTCATGTACTGCGTCTGCAAGCTCCTTTGGTGATATGCCTCTTTTCATGGCTTGGACCTCTATAGGCGTTCCATGTTGGTCTGATCCGCATATATATATGGCGTCGGCGCCGGTTATAAAAAGGTATTTATAGTAAACATCAGCAGGAAGTATAGATCCGACGAAATTGCCTAAATGCGGAACCCCCTCTGCGTACGGCAATGCCGATGTGACTATTATCTTTGACATTCAGTTCACTTCCGATAAAAGTTAAGCTATGCTGTATATAAATATTTAAGTTAAATACTATAAGAGTATAGCATAGCGCTTATTTTTACGATGATAATATGGCAGACGCCCTGATAGAAGCTATAAAATTGAGGTTCGACGAGTTTCTTGACAGGTATTATGCCGACAAAATAAACGATATAATAATATCTTTTCCAAGGTTGCAAAGCATTAAAATAGATATAAAAGACCTTCAGAAATTTGATCCTGAACTGGCAGCCGAACTGATAGACAAGCCCGAAGTCATATTGGAGGCTGCAAATATATCGCTCAAAGGCAAGATGAGCAATATAGAGCTTGGGGATAAGGATGTGCATTGCCGGTTCTTCGGTCAGAATATAAATACCCCTCTAGTGCAGGACGTCGGTTCTTCATACATAGGCAAGCTTATACTGCTTGACAGCCTTATAGTGAAGAGGTCTGAGATAAGCCCAAAAGTGAAGCTCGGGGTATATGAGTGCACTTTCTGCAATGCAAGGCAGCATGTACGGATAGGAAAGGACGAAGTTCCTGTGGTATGCCCGCAGTGCAAACGCAGGTCTCTAAAGCAGATACAGGAGGAATCGCAATTCATAAACCTCCAGAAAATAGCCGTGCAGGATCCTCTGGAAAAGCTGCGCGGCAACACGCCAACATGGCAGCTTGAGGTTTGGCTGGAGGATGATCTTGTAAATACCGTCATCCCTGGAGACAGGATAGATCTTACCGGGATATTAAGGATACGCCCCAGGAAAAATTCAAGGGGCAAGTCGGAAACAAATCTGTATACCATGTTCCTTGATACTGTATCAATAATACCAAAGCAAAAAGAATTTGCCGACCTATCGATAAGCGAGGAAGAGGAGCGCCAGATAAAGGAGTTTGCCACAGATCCTATGATATTCGAAAAAATAGCAAAGTCCCTCGCTCCATCTATCTACGGCTACGATGAAATAAAGCAGGCCGTCACGCTGCAGCTCTTTGGAGGCACCGCAGGCAAGTTTTTGGTTGACGGGGGCGTGATAAGGAGCGATATGCACATACTGCTTATCGGGGATCCAGGAAGCGCTAAGACCAGGATATTGCAGGCTGTCTCGCGCCTCGTTCCTAAGGGCATATATGTAAGCGGAAAATCCGTTACTGGGGGAGGGCTTACGGCAGTTGCCGAAAGGGATGAATTCTCAGAAGGCGGATGGACGCTTAAGGCTGGCGCGCTTGTTCTAGGCAGTGGCGGAGTGGTTGCCATAGACGAATTCGACAAGATAGGCGATGAGGATAGAGCAGCACTCCACGAGGCTTTGGAATCCCAGACAATAAGCGTGGCTAAGGCAGGCATAATAGCCACATTTTCGGCAAGGGCAGCAGTGCTCGCCGCAGCCAACCCTAAATACGGCAGGTTCGATCCGCACATCTATCCTGCTGAACAATTCGATATACCCCCAACATTGCTTTCGAGATTCGACCTGATATTTCCTATAAAAGACATAATGGATGAAGAACTGGACAAGAACATAGCGAAGCACATACTCATGCAGCACGAGGCAGCAGGTGCGATAATTGCAGAGCTTGAAGGTGTTGAGCAGGTGGAACTGCCGCCCATGGATGGGGAATTCCTGCGCAAATACGTTGCATATGCCAGAAAATTTATTTCTCCTAGGATTACAGAAGATGCATCAAAGAAGATTCAGGAATACTATGTTGAATTGCGAAGAGCTGGCTTGAAGCAAGGCGCGGTTCCGATTACGCCCAGGCAGATAGAAGGCCTGATAAGGATGGCAGAGGCAAGCGCAAAGACAAGGCTTTCGGAAACCGTATCAATATTGGATGCCGAACGCGCTATAAACCTAAGCGAGTTCATGCTCAAAACCCTCGCAGTAGACCGCGGCGGCAGGATAGACATAGACACAATACTTACCGGTATGCCCAGGGAGAAAGTGGATAAAATAAATGCCATGCTCGGCATAATAAAGCAGCTTGAGGAATCTGAAGGCTCTGCAAAGCTGGTGCGGGTCATAGAAGAAGCTGGCAAGGCAGGCATAGATTCGGCATCCGCAAGCAAATACATAAATGAACTGGAGAAAAGCGGTGACATATTCAGTCCAAGGCAAGGGCTGATAAAGATGGTGCGCCACGATTCCGAGTAGTGGTCAGATGGCGCTAAAGGTTATAGAATATAGGCAGCTCGTCCAGATACTGGCACTTTTCATGATAGTGCAGTTCGGCGGACTTTTGCTGTCGACGCTTGTGTTCAACAATTCCACATACCAGCAGGTGCAGTCAGCGCAGGTAATATCAAGCCCTGCAAGCGCGGTTTTCTACATAGCCTATATAGTATTTTTTTCGGTGCTGCTGCTTTTGATACTCAAATTTTACAAGGGTATATTCAGGCTTGTAGAAGGGCTTGTCATATTCATAGCATCATTCGAGGTCTTTCTCATAATAGGCATGTACCTTAATTCAAGCGTATCTATATCTATATTCGGCAGTGCGGTGCCATTGTCGTTGCTTTTGGCTGTGGCGCTTGCAATCCTTTTTGTAGTTGCGAAGAATAAATGGCCAAACCTGAAAAATACCGCTGCAATAGTCGCAAGCATAGGCGTGGGCGTAATATTGGGCGTGGGATTCAGCTTCACCGTGGCATTCATATTCATGGTGATCCTTGCGGTTTACGACTTTATAGCCGTATTCATAACGAAGCATATGATAACATTGGCCAATGCGGTCTCAGAGAAGAACCTTGCGTTCATGGTGGACGTAAAGGAGCTGGAAGCAGTGAGCAAGTCCAATTTCAGCAGCAAGGAGCTGAAGGCGTACAGAATGGAGATGCGCAAGGCTAAAATTTCAAACCCTGCATTTAAAACTGCAGTGTCCAGGGGGCTGGTGCCTGTATCTGCAAGCGTTGCGCTGGGCACAGGAGATCTTGCAATGCCGTTGATGGTAGCGGTCTCTGCATTCAAGGTATACCTGAGCTTCACTTTCAGCATGTTTATTGCATTCGGCGCAATCATAGGCCTTGTGCTTACCATGCTTATCCTGAAAAGGTTCAAGCGCGCCCTTCCTGCTATACCTCCATTGCTTTTCGGCATCATCATAGGCATACTGCTATACTATGCCTACCTAGTGCTTTAGGGCCGCAAATCATTGCGCGCCCTGCATCCTCCAAAACCTCTTTATCTCGCCTATGTAATCTATAGGTTCGCTTATCGGTATGGAATTTGAGACTATGGATTTGTACATAGACCACTTGTAACGCCTATCCATGAGCACTATGACTGCCTTGTCATTTTCGCTTCTTACTGCGCGCCCTGCCGCCTGTATCGCCCTTATTATTGCAGGTATCGTATATGTGTATTCGCTGCCCTTTCCCGAAAACCTCCTGTTTATATATTCTATCCTGGCACTCAATTCAAGGTCAGGCTTGGTCAGCGGTATGCCTACGATGACTATGCCTTTTATGCTGTTGTTCTCGTAGTCTATGCCCTCGCTCAGGCTGCCGCCCATGACTCCAAAGAGCATAGAGTTATTGCCTTTCTGGAATTCCTTTATTATGCTTTCTACTGCGACATTCTTCATTTCGCGCCTCTGTATGTATATATCTGAATCATGCATGTATCTGAATGTGCTGTCAAGCACTGCAAAACTGGGGAAAAATACTGCTATGTTCCCAGGGGTGGAATCCTTTATCCTTATTATCTTCTCAGCTATGCGCTTGTATTGCTCAACCGAGCGCTCCTGATACTTGGTGGTTATATCGGCATCTATTATTGCTAGCTTGTTGGACGAAGGGAAGGGCGAACCATAACTCTTCAGCTTTGCATCCTCCAATCCGAACAGATCTGAATACATCTTCAATGGCAGGAGCGTAGCGCTCATGAATACGTTAGCATAAGCCTCCCCAAATATAGGGATTGCCCTCTCCGGATAAAGGCATGTGAGCGAAAGCTTGACAGTGTTTCCGAATCTCGATATTATGCTGGCAGTCGACTGCCCCTGATGCACCCATTCGCTGAGGAACTTGGCGATGTGCATGATTGCAGACCTCTTTGCCTTGGACTGCTCAATGTATTCCAGCGCAGCGTTCTCCAATTGGCTTATTATATCATTTGCGTTCTGCAATATGTCAGGAGGAAGTTCATCTTTTGCCACGAACGCTTCATCTAGCTTCTCAAGCTTCTTTTTGGCAAGGCTGTCCAATGCGAACTTGAGATAGCCCAAGTCCATCATGTTACCTATGGACTGCAATTCACGCATTGCCCTTAAAATTCCATTGGTTGAGAGAGTCACACTGAAGTACGAATTTGCCGCATTAAGCACGTTGTGCGCCTCATCCCATATCAATATGCTGTCATCCAACGAATGTGATATCTTTTTCAGAAATGCCTGCTTCAGGTATGGGTTGAGAAGATGGGAATAGCCCGCAACTATAACATTTGCATTCTTCGCGAGCTTTGCAGATACTTCATATGCACACATCCCCTGATTGTATGATTCCTCAAAGACGCTGTTGTGCCCAAGGTCTGCAGCATCAAGCATGTCCGCGTCATCCTCGGGCTTGAACAGTTTAACCTTTGAAAAGAATGGGCACTTGCTGTTTTTTATCAGGTGCTCGCATGCGCTATAAAACGATTCTCCTTCAATGCCGTTGACCTTTTCGTTTATGCACATGTTCTGCTTTCCCACTATGTCAGCATACCTAAAATCAAGCTTGAATTTTTGCTTGATGCCCCGTAATGAATCTATGGCTATCCTGTGCTGCGATATCTTCGGGGTCAAGAAGAATACCGTCTTGTTGTTATGCAGTGCATAGCTCAGGACCGCACCTATCGAAGCATCTGTCTTGCCTATGCCTGTAGGTGCATTTATAAGTATATCATTGCCCCTGCTCACCGCATCGTAGATATCGTTTACCATATCTGACTGGTACGGCCTCTTCTTAGAGAACCTGAACAGCTGCTCCATGCATATATTTCTCACTCAAGATTAAAAATGCCATTCACAATAACCAACGATTTTATAGATTGCCATCCTATTATCTATCGCTTGGTGATCATTGTGAATGAGGATCTTTACACTATAGAAGAGCAGATACTAGACCGACTTACCGGAAAATTTGTCAACATAACCAACCCGGAAAGGCGTTTGGCCTTGATAACGGAAACGGCAAAGAACATTCGCGCCGACATAAGCAGTGATGAGATAGCCCAAATATCGGACAACATGGGCGACATGAGCCCCATAACAGACCTTCTGACCGATGAAACAATAGAAGACATAATGATAAACAATACCAACAGCATATTCGTATACGATTCAAAAGTTGGCCAGAGGCAGCTTGACGTAAAGATAAGCGACAAAAACGAACTCAGCCGTTTCGTCAAAAAACTAAAGCTTTATGCGACAAACGAAGCAGCAAACGGGAACATACTTGATGTGCATGTTCCAAGCGGAAGCAGGGCCAATATAGTATATTCACCAATGGGATACGATATAACGATAAGAAATTTTAAGAAGAACCCTTTAAGCGTCCTAGACCTTATAAATTCAGGCACACTGGACTACAGCATAGCTGCAAGGCTATGGCTCTACATGGACGGCCTAAAAGTCAGGCCTGCCAACATACTGATAGGAGGCATGCCTGCCGCCGGAAAGACCACGCTATTGAATGCGTTGTTCTCATTCCTGAGGCCTGAGCAAAGGGTTGTAACGATAGAAGAAACATACGAACTGGATACAAGCATGCAGCAGAATGCCGTAAATCTTGAGACAAGCGAAGACATGCCTATGGTGGAATTGGTGAAGAACGCACTCAGGATGCGCCCTGACATGATAATAATAGGCGAAGTGAGAGGGGAAGAAGCCAACGACATGATAACCGCAATGAATATAGGGAAGATATCCATGGGCACAATACATGCATCGTCTACAAGGGATATAATAAACAGGCTCCAGCATTCGCCTATGAACGTGCCGAAGGACATAATACCTGTAATAGACGCGCTTATTGTGGTGTCGCAGGTATACGAGAAGGGCGTTCCGCACAGGCGCATCATACAGATGTCAGAGCTTGCCGGCATGGAAACGCAGATACTGCTTTCTGATCTGTACAAATACGATTACAAAACCCATAAGGCATCGCCCATCCTTCCGAGCGTCACATACAGGGACACACTGGCGAACATCATAGGCGTGCCCCCGCCAGACATACTCGCAGAGGAAAACGTCAGGGCCATGATGTTGGCGCAGCTCAATAAGATAGGCAAGCGCGACATGAGAAGCATAAACGAGGTAGTGCGCGATTACTATGCCGAACCTGAAAATACCCTTAAGGCCATAGGTCTTCCTCAATTACACCCGATAATACAGATATAGCCTATTGCTCTGGCGGCGTTTCAGGGATTGGCTGCGCAGGTGCAGCGGCCAGCCTTATTATGTCGCTTACCATCCTTGCAATCTGCATGCCCTTTTCAGTGAGTTTTATAGATTTCATTCTTCCATGTCTTTCGCTCTCTATGATGCCGAGCGATTCACACGAGAGCAAAAAATTGCACGCATGTACATACGTCGATTGCGATTCCTTTGCCAGCGTAGAGATATACCAGTCCTTTGAATTATCTAGTAGAAGCACCAACATCCTTGCCTGCCTTTCCTTAAATATCAGATTGCCATCCAGCATTCTATCTATACTATTGTTTTGCGCAAAGAATAAATCTCTTTCATCTCAATCTTAATAGAGAGTATGAAGCTGTACGTAAGCGAAAGAAACATAAAACCGTTTTCCATGTACCTGGTAACAATAGGATCCATACTCATACTTATATCCCTGATAGCAGGAATAAGTATGCTCCTGGCACTGGTGCGCGGCATACCAATACATACATTCAACGATGTAAACACGAGCGTCATAAGGTTCGCATTCAATTTTATAATACCTCTTCTTGGCGGCATACTCCTGGTGGTTGCAGGCATAACGATGCAGAAGCTCTACGATGAAAGTAATGTTTCGCGCGCCACAAAGAAGCGCAGGCTAAAGTCTGTAAGCGAAAAGAGCAAGATGATTAATAATTTCTTGTCTGCCGACGAGAAGGCAATGGTCGCAATATTGAAGAATTCAAAAAATCCTCTTCTGCAATCCGATCTCATGGCGCTCAGTGGCTATTCTAAGGTGAAAGTCCATAGGATATTAAAGAAGCTTGAATCAAAAAGGGTCATAAAAAGGAGCAGATTTGGCATAACTAACAGGGTATTTTTAGACAATTCGCCTTGATTCCGTTATTTTGCGGAAAACATAAGCTATTAATAAATTGTATATCAAATAAATAACTGCTAAAGGTGTAAAAATGGTAAAGTTTATAATAGGTAGGCAACTGGTTGGGAAGAAAGTAATAACTAGCGACGGTTTCGATGTTGGAAGATTTGTCGATGCGGAAGTGAGCCCCGTTACCGGCAAGATAAATGCTTTTCTCATAGAACCAAACTACGACAGCGGTTTCGCAAGCAAACTTAAGGTGGATAGCGGGCAGCTCAAGGTGCCGTACGCAGCTATACAAGCCGTTAACGATTATATAGTGGTCGACAGGAAGGTGCTCTGACCTCCACAACAAGGTGGTATAGATAATAATATGCGGAGGCGACGAAGCAGGTCGCGGAGCCCTTTTGGGTCCGCTTGTCATATCGCTTGTGTCCGTCAAGAAAGGCTCAGAGAAGAAATTCGCAGAGTATGGCGTAAGGGATTCGAAGCTTCTATCGCCTAAAAGAAGGGAAGCTCTTTTTAGCACCGTGCACAGATTGGCATCAACCGTAAAAGTCGACCTGATATCTGCAGAAGAGATAAACAAGGCGATGAAAAACAAGATATCTTTAAATGAGCTTGAAGCAATTCATTTCGCACGCCTTTTTGATCAGTTCGATGAGGATATAGGTTCTCTTTATCTGGATTCTCCAGACGTCATAGCAGAGAAATTCGGGATCAGGGTCAACATGTCAAGTTCAAAGAGAACCAAAATAGCCAATGTCAAGATGAAGCTGGAAAAGGGCAAGCCGTATACGAAGGTCATAGCAGAGCACAAGGCAGATTCAAGGTATCCGGTAGTTTCTGCAGCTAGCATAATAGCAAAGGTCACAAGGGACAGGGAGATACGAAGCATAGAAAAAAAACTGCGGATGAAGATAGGGTCAGGCTATCCTTCAGATGTGGTAACCATAGATGCAGTAAGGAAGCACTTAACTAACAAGGACCTATTCCAGCACGTGAGGCTGCATTGGAGCACGCTGGAACACATAAAGCAGACAAAACTCACGAATTTCTAATGGGCATTTCACTAAGCAATATATACCCAATTCAACAATTTATATTAAGGATCTGTGGCGCAACTTGGACAGCGCGTCCGGCTTCGGACCGGGCGGTTGCGGGTTCAAAATAAACTTTTGGGAACTTTAACAAATCCTAATCGCTATGAAAATCCCGCCAGATCCGCTTAATTATATATAGCTGGAAGTTTCTTTGGTTTTCTGCTTAATGTGCCTTGAATAC
Source organism: Microcaldota archaeon (assembly GCA_021792395.1). GTDB lineage: Archaea > Micrarchaeota > Micrarchaeia > Micrarchaeales > Micrarchaeaceae > JAMCYW01. The sequence continues at coordinate 9,920 of JAJYUR010000003.1, read as the reverse complement.
AACTTCAGTACGTCTGTCCTTTGATATGCATTTTTTAGCAGAAAGTCGCCGAAATCCATATGGTACATACTTCCATTTAAGATGTGCTTTGCTACTAACTTCATGCCTCTCTTCATATCCATCTTTTTTCCATCTGGAGTAAATGCGTTTGACAATACTTCAGTAAAATATATACCGTTACTGGCAAAATCATAAACCGCATCAAAAAACGAATTGTCAAGCATTTTTATTGCGTTTGTATCCCTATATCTTGGTAACAGCATTGTCTCTACTAAATAAATTTTATAAAGGCCTCTTCTGTTAAGCGAATAAATTGAACCTGCTTTTATTTCACTGTCTAAAAGCAAGCCTTTCTTTGCTTTTTTGAAGTAAGGTTCCTTCAAAGCCACAAAATGCCAGTAACTGAGAATGTCCAAATTTACGTTAACAAGGTACCTAGAGGAATACGGGCTCTTCCTGAATACTTGCACCCAATTCTTGCGTATGCCTTCCTCGGCTTTTGTCAGGCCTCGCATACTCATATAATCCATGTAAATCAAGCGCGTAAGCAAAGCATTATAATTGTACCTTTTCCGTATGAAATTATATGGTACAATTGCAAGAGATTTGAGCATGATATCAATATATTTTTGTCAGTATGGTATAAAAAACTGCCAGCATCCTCGTTATAAACTGGCAGTTCTTAAGGAGTTGAGAACCGATAAAATACATCCTTTCCGGGATCCAGAGATCGCATGAAGGCAGAGCGATGCCTTCAGGCAGGAAGGATATCGAAATAACATTCTGACATGCAAGTCGCGCATGGCCGTTGTGAAGCAGAAGACCAATGCCGCCAATGCTAGGCGAGGATTATGGGACGCTCGCCATTGCGCACAAAAAGGGCAGCTAAGAAAGTCATGGCAAGAAAATCTCCACCGGGAAGATACACAGAAGCGCTGGCAAAAGGTGCGCGAAGAAAAAATCCAAAGCTAGAACAGCGCACGGGAAGCGAAAAAAATGATTCCTTTGCATTCTTCATGCGGCGCACTTCTTTGAAGCGAAAGCGTTAAAATGCTTTACAGCCAAGTATGGAAGGGCAATCCGCTTCCCCTAATCTGTGCATAGGTGGAAGAATGGCTAAAAAAGAACTTATTTGGAAGGAGATAGCGCCGCCCGAAGGCGACTATGACATATTTTCATTGAAGGGCAGGAAATACCAAATAACTGGGACGCTGAAAGAAGATCCTGACTACGGCGAATGCAAACAGCTGTGCAGGGTGTCACATCTCGATTCAAGCGAGAAGGACGAATTCGCAGTCATCGTCTCTTTTATTAGGATCGAGAACGGCTCATTCATTCCTAAACGCGCAATACTATCAGAGCCCGTACACGACATTGGTTCGGCAATAGACATATTCGAAAGTGCAAGGTGCTGAACACATAGTCGACTTCTTTGCCATGTTACTTGCTTCTTTCTCTTCCTGTTTGGAGCTGGTTAGATGGCTATAATAGCACTATGTTAAAAACAAAATCAACCTAAATAACTATATTGCACAAATATTGCATATTAAGTCAGTCGGACAGTTAAGAGGCAATTTATCTAATCCCTGCTTTCAGTACGTTCCTAGGGAATATTTCAGTGATCAGTACGAAAAGTCCGTCGCCTTTGATGCTATAATTCCGGGATATCACGTTTTCATCAGCATACACGTCGATGATGTGTCTCTTCTGAGTTGTGTGCATGGCTTTCACTGCCTGGCCTATGCCCATGCCCTTTCCTCTGATGACTGCAATGAATTGGTCGGAATTTCTGTCTATTGGTATTACCGATTCCGCAAGGTAAACGGTAATGCGCCTGCCATCTGATTGTTCTGCATAGATCCGCACCTGGCGTACAATAACGTTCGATAGTTCATGCTGCGCAATAACCTCGACCTTGACTGGTACTTTTAGGATAGCTGACACTTCGGCCTGTGTCATACTCTCATTGAGAAGTATTTCCTTCTCGGTAGGCGTAAGTTCGGAAGACAGACTGCCAAGAAACTTCGCAGGGTCTGAAGCAGCAGATTTCACCATGCTCTCATTTAAGATAATGTCAGGGAAAGCCCTTAAAGATTTGCATAGATGACCCTTACCCATAAACTTACTGCGTTTCCACCATAATTCCCGAGCGGCATTTCGTCGTCAAAACGTCGCCCCAGATGTTATTCTTTGACAATACGCATTATTACTCGAACATGTGAAAGATATGGGTATAAATATCTCCTAAAACACTGGGTTATTGTGATAACATGTCGGAACTAGAAGTTAGAAGTGAAGCACCAGTCCAGGATGTTGCAAGAAAGGGTGTATATGTACCAGAACAATCTCGTAAGCCAGTTAAAGACGCGTATGATACTGCTAAAAAATTGGGTGGCATACTGGCTACTTTCAATGAAACAATCAGAGACCTAAGAGCCTTGAAGAATGCGAGCGATAGCTACGTGTTTAACTACATGCTTGCGGTGAATCCAAAGGGTCTGCCAAGGGAAGCAGGATGTTATCGTGTAGAGCGCACTGACGAAGTAAAATATATACCTATATCAAAAGACGAGGCGGAAATACTCATATTCAACGGACGCTTGTATGATGTATTGTATGTTACTGAAACAGCTGTAAATGCGGCAAAAGAAGGGCGCCCTATCGCGCTGGGCTTCAAATTCCGCTTTCAGTGGATTCAGGGCATCTCCGTGAACGACCTGCCGGACGAAGATGCGCAAGTTGCGCTGTCGCGCCAAGTTGTGCCACAGGCAAATGCAGCTCAGGCAGAATTGCTTAGGAAAGCATGGAAACAACTAGGCAAGATCAACGAAATTGCAAGGACTGACATGACTGACGCCATAGAAGAAGTGCTAAGGCGGGCAGCGTAAACAATAAAAGGCAGTAAGCCCATTATTTCTACCCATGTTCGCTAAAGTGAAAACTCAGCAAAACATCGCGTAAGCGATGTAAGGGCCTAGCATGGATATGTAATGCAGTTTATTCCGTCTATGCTCCCTTCCTCCAATGCCCTTGCATCCTTAATGGCATTATCAAGAATCTTTTCAAAGCCTTCAAAGCCGTAAAAACCGAGAAGAGGCACAAAATACAGCGCACCTATAATAGGTTTGTCAACATCGAAGATTTCTGCGAGTACATCGGTTTTCTTCATAAAGAATCATCCATATAGCTTTCTTAGTAATCTACTATCCATATATGCTTGGTATGATACTAATACTTGCGCATTGAATTTCAAAATAAAATCGATAAATGTTCCCTATTTGCAAAGTTAGTTGGAAGTAGAACAAAAGGCATAAATATATAGAGATATTTATATTAGTGCTGTGACGTATATGACAGCAAGTAACAATAAACCAACTTCAAAAACACATGGATATGAAACCAGTCATGACACTTCAATATTGAGAGTGAATGAGATGGCAAAAAACGCAACAAAGGATGTACATATCGTTTCAGATACGACAGAAGAAACAAAGCAACAGGTTGAAAGCGAATTAAAAAGATTGGATGAGGACAAGGAAAAACTGATAGTTGCTTTTGGCGCTTCGCGCATAGAAGAGCTCAAGAAAAAACCTGATTATGTATCCTTCAATAACGGATTTCTTACATCCCACAGGGATTTTGACAAATTCTATGAGCGACTGTTGAACCATGAAAAGAGCGCAATAGTCTCCGGTCTTAACCCCAGCGGTCAGTTTCACATAGGGCACATAGGCGTATTCGACACCAACTTGTTCTTCCAAAAGGAGTATGGTATAGATTTATATGCCCCGATATCAGATGACGAGAGCTATGTGGCTAGGAAAATAGATAACCAGGAAGTTGGACTGAAAAATTCATTCAGACTGGTAAAGGAAGCATTAGCATACGGATATGAACCAAAGAAGACCCATTTCATAATAGACCAGATTTATACTAACATATACAATCTAGCTATAAAGATATCTAGGGGAATAAATATCAGCACAGTGAGGGCAATTTATGATTACAAGGATTCGGATAATGTGGGCCTGACATTCTATCCTTCAGTTCAGTCTGCCCACGTTATATTTCCCCAGACACTAGGCATAAAGAACGTTTTGGTCCCGATAGGTCTGGATGAAGATACCCATCTTCGTGCTTCTAGAGATGTCGCTGAAAAATTTGGATACGAAAAAGCAAGCGTTCTCCATGGCCGTTTCCTGCCTGGGATGGACGGAAGGAAAATGTCGAAGTCAAAAGGGAATGCTGTTTATCTGCTTAGGGATACGCAGAGCGAGGTAAAGAAGAAGGTTTCACAGGCTTTCAGCGGTGGCAGGACAACAGTCGATGAGCACAGGAAGCTTGGCGGGGTCCCTGAAGTAGATATAGCATACCTGTACCTTAAATACGTATTCAAAAGCGTTAAGGAGTCCCAGCAGCTCTATGATGATTATAAGCGCGGCAGGATTCTCAGCGGCGAAATGAAAAAGATGCTCCAGAACGAGATAATTGAGAAGGTCGCGCCAATGAAGGAAAGGCTGGAACATATAACCGCTAAGGAGATGGCAAATTCGATAATGAAGAATGACAGCGTTGATTTGGAATCAATGATAGAAAAATCTGGTGTGATGTCAGAAGAAGCCAAAAAGGAATGACACCCCAAATTAAGTATCGCTTGTAGCAGGCGGAAGGGCACCGAGCTATCGCCGCTTAGATATTATAATCAAAAATGCACAGGGAGAGGGATTTGCTATTCCTCAATAGGTGCATTAAATAGCTGCACCGGAAAAGTTCATTGCTTCATATGCAATAATGGGATATTTGTGTGATTAAAATGAGGGAGAATATTGAAGATCTACAGAATAAGTACCCATGGCTCAAAGTTACTAATAGTTTGGAGGAATATGTAGAGCCAAATTATTATAATAAGATATTAAAAGATTATATTTTTGATGGAAAAAGCGATATAAATATTTTTGAGGACTTTTTAAAAAAAATAAATCTTGATAAAGGGATTAATGCGTTAAATGCGCTAGAACTTGGATGTGGCACAGGAAGGGCTACAAAGGTATTTGTAAACTCAGTAAAGGCTGTAAATTTTACTTTGGATTTAGTAGATTTGAGCTCAAGAATGCTGGATTTCTCCAAGAAAGAGTTCAAAGATTATGAGAACATAAAGTTCTTCGAGTCAGATTCGATGAACTTTCTTGAAAAAATGATTGAAACATACGATATAATATTCAGTCTGTGGAGTTTTTCACATTCCGTACATCAAAATCTGATAAAAAAGGGTCTTTATGATGGTAAAAAGTATGTGCAGGAAGTTATCAGCAAAATGATAAAAGAGAATATGAGAGCAAATTCAAAGTTTTTCCTTATACATTTTGATTCTATGTCAGACGAACAGAGGATATTGATGAAGCAAGGGCGCAAAGTGTTTTCAATATATAATGACCTTGATAAGCAAAGCCCATCCAAACTGATTATTGATGAAGTTCTCAACAAACTAAACGATGATGGAACTATAAAGCTCAAGGCGAACCATTTTGTGGGAGAAGCCATAACCTACTCATCGCTTAACGAGGCCCTCGAAGTGTTTCTAAATTTCCACATGGAGTCTTATTTCAATAAAACCCCTGAACTTCAAACCGTAATCCAGGAACTATCGGATTACTTTAAAAATTTTACAGGGGAGGATGGCAAAATCAGGATCAAGCCAGGATGCTTCACATACGAAGTAGAAAAAATATGACCAAAGAAATTTGGCATAGAATAATAGCAATAATTCGGTATAGCTAAATTAAAGGTGTTGCGCAAAAACACCAGAAAAATCAGGATGAAGGTCAGATAACGTGGCAACGCATATGAAATTTAACGTATGGGAAGTAAGAGGAAGATGGACACCTGATTATGTGAGGTTGAGAAAACATTTCAGGTTAAACCGATTTAATTTCGGCTCTAGAATGGAACCTGAAAATTTTATTAATAACGGGTTAATCATAGGCCACGAGTTTTTTGGTGAATGGCTTAATGAGACAAAAAAGGGAAATGCCGCGCTGGTTAGCGGTTTTACCCCAAGTGGAAATCCCCACATCGGGACCCTATGTATATTCAGGCAAATGGCGTATTACCAAAAAATATATAACGCTAGATTATATATACCGATAGCGGATTTGGAGGCTGCCTATGTCCGCCATACTGAACAAGCCATAATAAAAGCTAACACGTTAGATTTGCTGGCGCATCTTGCAGCTTCTGGAGTCAACCTTAAAAAATCTATTATATACTTACAAAGCAATAATCTTGCCACTCTCAAAAAAACGTATATGCTTGTAAATCAATTAAAAAAGTCGGAACTTGATTCTATTTATTGGAAGGATATCGGTTTACCGTATGCATTGTCTGCCTTACTAATGTCTTCTGACATATTACTGCCTCTTGATTATGGATATTGCAGTGTGCTGGTGACATTAGGTATAGATGAGATAGGTCATATAAAGTTAGCAAGAACTTTGGCAAAAAAGTTAGGGGCGAGCAATTTTCCATCTGTTACATATACTGATCTGATTCCAGGTCTCTCTGACTCGAAGATGAGCAAAAGCATAAGTAAAAATAATATACGTCTATCAGAAAATCCGGATATTGCAGCGGAGAAGGCAAGATTAGCGGTGGAGAAAGGTAACAAACAGCTATATATTAATATGGTAAAGTGGTTTTCAAATTCCACGTATAGCATTAGTGGTAAACCGGAACCGAAACTCGCAGGAAAACTTGTAAAGGATCTTTTAGAGGAACAAAATATGAGATACAAAATTGCAAAACGGGAGGCAACTGGAATTGTAAATAAATTATTTAAGTAGAAGTAAAGATAAAGCCGCTATAAGCTGATGCACATATTTTTACAGTATAGGCAAAAGACAGGAAAAACCTTATGGCGAGAACATAATTTTGCCGTATCTCTTATTCAGGATTGTCGCTAGCGCCTTATCGTATTCACTTAAACGGAATTTATTTGTGATGACCTTTTTGAAATCAGTAAGATTCTGTTCTACCAAGTCAATCGCCCATTTAAAGTCGTCAGGCACATATCCATATTGTGTATGTAATTTTGCTTCTTTTGCAATTAGCGTATTCAAATCGACACTAAAAGAGTGCGGCATGCAAGCACTTTCGAGGACTGTGCCAAAAGACTTTACTGCGTTTATGGAGTAGCTGCATGATGTCGGATCCCCACCAGCGTCATATACAATATCGTATTGGTTGCCTACTGTTTCTATAGACGTATTTTTTTCATAGAACGCGTCGATTATTTTGCCAAGTACTTGGGCTTGTTCTTTATGGCCTACCATAGTTATACTAGAAGCGCCTCCAGCTTTAGCATGGACCGCCCCAACCAAGCCTATGGCGCCAGATCCGATTATTAAGACGTTTTTCCCTTTAACATCAACATTATGCAAAGGCTTTGTGCTTGCAACTGTCTCTATTAGCACGGCTTCATCATCACCTACGCTATCAGGCACTTCATATAGAACAGTATCTTTTGGAATCGGAGTATATTCTGCCCACCCGCCAACGCTCACGTCTTCAGTAGTAAGCCCAAAAACCTGGTTCTTTTCACATAAGTTATACCTCCCTTCACGGCAGGCCAAACAAGTGCCACATGGCATTATAGCGGGCCAAACATAGCGCTTGCCATCAATCTCACCTACATTTTCATGACCCAAAACGCGAGGTAGTTTTACATCCTTAATGTCCCCCATAATCACGTGCTTATCCGTTCCGCACACGCCGGATCTGAGGATTTTTGCCATATTTGTTCCATTTTTGAAATTTATGGCTTTCAATGTTAAATGACTATCCTCATCTGCAAATAAGGCATTGTAAGTTTGCATGTATTTTACCCTAAAATTTAAATGATGTGAAGATTAATAATTGTTCTCTTTGCATATGGCTAGGAAGTTGAATTTTATATTTATATCATCGTGACACCCTTTTTTTTTATGTTTTCTTATTATTTCACCCCACAATTGACTCACATATATTTTACGATGTATGCAATAAGGCAGGAATAGACATGCACTATTACTTTTTCTATTCCTACAAACCTGTTCTTTGAAAGGCCGAATACTTCCTTTAAACTTGAGAACATCATTTCAACCGCCCATCCTTAGTTTTGGTAGTCTAGACCCATACGATAAGCTGGCTGAATACTATTGTTTTGAGGGCATTTCTGGATGCAACGAACCACTTGCCAGTAAGCCCTGAGAGCGTGCCCCTTTGTCGATAAGGAACCCGCCGTTACTTATCCTCATTATGTGGTTTAAAAAATAAAATGCTCCTTTGAGGATAAGGAGTTGATATTTAGCGATTCGGACAGGAACCGTTTAGCTAAACACAAATAAAAAAAGGATTCCAAAGGAAGTCCTTGCAAGGAAGGTTATCTTTTATGTTCCTTTTTAGATTCGGCTTTCTTTTTTATTGCTGTTTTAATTATGACATATAAACCAAGGACAAAAAGCACAATGGTAAATAATGTGCTAAAATTAATGCCGAAATATGAAATTTCTATAAGTGATAAAAATCCAAGGAAGCTTGTCGCTATTATCAAACCGATAAAAACAACCCAGAATTTCTTATTGTTCATACTTTCACTCTTTAGGCGTAAGGAATTGTAAGTATTTAATTTTTTGCTTAGTTCTAGTAATAATAATTATTTTATTACTATATAAGATGCTAATTCTCTCTTCTTTACCTCTTTTTGCTTGAAAGCGACCTATTTTGAATTGTATGTTTATATGTGCCAGAAGCTATAATATTTCTCTGTTGGTCATATATTGAAAACTTATATAGGTAGTCATCTGCGATTGTTAAATCAAGGATATCCTTTTGTCCATCACTAGATAAAATGGTCGTCTTTTTTGGAACTGCCTGCCCTGAAAAGCCTATTTGAACTAAAATAGTGGGAGGCGCCTTTTGGTCTTTAGCAAGAGCTTGTTTAACACTATTTAGAGTCTCGGGGCGTTTCATAAACACAAAAAGAAGATTTGTTATATCAACCTCAATCATCAAAGAAGCGTTTGCCGACTGTGTAGTGCCTACTTTTCCAAGGTCTTCAATCATTTTATGATATGTCTCCATTCCCATTTCTATACGGGTAGGGAATCTTAATTTATCCCTCCCAATTCCATCAAAAATTGATGTTATTTCAAAGACCTTAATCGCAGACCTATTTAAATCCGACTTCGAAGAAGTTTTTCTTTTTGAAATCTTTATAAAATCAAAAATCCCCCTATTAATACTATTTTCTATTTTTAGTTATAAAATGTTAAGGCTTCTCTACAAAATCTAAGTATCTTCCTGTAGTAGATGATAACAATCCAGTGATGCCCATAATCTCACAAATAGCTATAGAGTACCATATTTTTATTCCTTCGCTACAATTTGATAATAATGCCAAGCTTTAAACAACTTGCAGGCCTTGTTCTAATAATTGTAGCAGTAGTTATCCTTGTTTTATCGTATAATGCTTACATGACTGGTTACCATAAAACGATAAGCACATCAAACTTTACCTTCTTATTCTCAGGCATATTTTGGGATTTGATTGGTATAATAATAGGTGCTGTATTGATTGCCATAGGACTTATTTTGGCGTATCCTAAGGGTGCTAGATGGCTTGCTAATAGAAATGGTGGAAAATTATGAAGATAGATGATAAAAAATGGGATGAATTTATTAAAAATTATACAGTCGGTATAATGGCAGGACTGGTAGCAGGTTTTATTGTTTCTGGTGAAACATATTTCCATCTCAAGTTTTTATGCATGTCAGTATACCTTGTTGCATTGGTAATGGCTGGTGGTATACTTGGTTATGTCCTATATAGCCATATAGGAATTAAGTCTAAACCAGATAATACTATTTCTCCTCCACCTCCTCCA
>JAJYUR010000041.1 GCA_021792395.1 Microcaldota archaeon | reverse complement strand
GTGCATTATCAGATCATAGGACAGTAAAGGTGATCGAATGGGAGATAGCGAAATTCCATTCCCTCTTATTTCCGGCCAGTACATATCGGCAATAGAGAACGGCAAGAGAGTGTTCTATCAGGTGTCAAAGCAGCCAAGATACTTTGATTTCTCACAGGATTACGAACTTGCCCCGTCTGCATCCCTTTCAGATCAGGCGTTCACTCTTGGCACTGGTTCGGGTGCAATCAACGCATTCCAGACACCATACCTTAAAGAGTGGGTAACGTGGATCGACAACGATGATCTTGGTGTAAGCTGGAACATAAGCAATACGGCTATGAACAAAGTACAGGGATATACCAAACCCCTGACAATCTACACATCGCCTTATGGTTCAGTGAGTTTTCCAATGTTCAACTTCAAGAACAGCACTGGAAGCGTAACCTACACTTTGCAGAATCTTTCAGCTACGGACACCATAGCCGGAACTATACATGTCCTGATGTATGATTACACGATAGTGCCGTTCTCTGGATCAGTACCGCAGTATTATACAGACATAGAGTATGTGAGTGGTGAGCAGTCATGAAGGATAAGAGTGTCTTTGTAAATTCCCTGAAAAGAATTGGCCTAACAAAACAGTATGCCGTTCCCTCTGATGGCACGGACTTACAGATTGCGTCAGGAAATCAGACTTCATCAGCGGGTACATCGATAACACTTGCGACAATCACGGTTGCACCCGGATATGACTGTATCATCGGTGATGTTGATTACTTCACGACCTCTACCACTGGTGGCACGCTCACGGTAACATATACGGTTGGAACAACTACGGTAACGAGATACGTTGCTCTTGCCGCTGCTGGATTCACTGAACTGGCACACGACTTTGGCGACCATCCCTTTATGGCCCTGAGAAACAGCAAGTCAAGCACATCTAACATAACCGTGAATATCACATCGACCACGACAAGCACATCGAGCCAGTATATTGCCAATGCCGCATACGTTCTAAGGAAAGTCAGGCGTTAAACCCTGGCTAATTTTCTTTTTTAGTTAGAAAAATAATAATACCCATTAGAATTATATCTATATTATGCCAACATCCCAACTATACTTTCAAAGCAGCGCGGGAACTTGGGATAACCTGACTGTAGGACAAGGTCCCGCTTCACTATACGGCACTGCGGGTACATCATTAAAAGCAACTGTAAAGATACCTACGGGTGTTACTGGTCTATCTCTCGGATTAAACATCAGCATAAAACCGAATGTTGTCGGTGGCCCTCTCGCTGTAGCGGTGTCCAGTATAAAACTAATAGAACCAAGTGGAACTGTAGATAATGTTTATACAGTATACTATGGTGGGTGTACGTTTCCAGTGATACTCGCTTCACCAGGTTCTTATGATAATACTGGCAATCCGACCATATTCAACGATATGGCATCATCATGGGCAGGTAAAACTCTCACTCTTGAAGTTAATGCGTGTCAATACGCGCCATTTGGTTCATCTGGAATCGAATGGGGCTTGACGGCATACTTTACAGCGGTTATTCCTTTGCAGAATGCTACTGCAACTTTTACAGTCTTAGGTGGCGGGGTAGGTCTATCTAACCTTCCAATACAGGCAAACGACCTTACTTCGGGAATGCAGACAACCATATACACAAATAGTCAGGGCATTGCTACACTTACTGGTATAGATGTAGGTGATGATATTTCCCTGACCATTACAATGGCTAATGCCAACGCAATAAAGGAGACAGTATCGATAGAATCTGCAACAGACAATTTCAATATTACAATGACGTGCGTTACCGGGTACTCGTTCCAGAATGGCACTTGTGAATTGTTAGGTGGTATCGGGGGTGGTATATCGTCAGCTTTATCCGGCGCTGGAAAATATATTTTAATAGCTGCGGCGGGAATAGGCGGAGTTGCCATAGCATACGAACTTACAAAAGGACACGCGGAACATGAAGAAATATTAGCTGAAAGGGAAATACCCGAACTCCCTTAAAGCCCAAAAAATGACCCCAAAGAACTTAATGCACTTGTAAGATTACCGGATATTGTGTTGAGGGATGGCAATATCTGATTATCTATTTTTGTCGATATCGGTGTTATATACCCCTCTATTGTATTTGTTATGGGCGAAATATCGCCACTTAAAGCGGTAAATTCAGGCTTAAGAATGTTATACACATCTGTTTTTATGTTAGAGGGCAGATTGCCTACAACGCCGGATAGAATATTTACGGTGTTGAGAACATCGGATATATGCGGATAGATTACAGTCTGCATATAGGTCTGAACGTTGCCTATATCGGCAGGGATATTCTTGAAATCGGCAAGAACGGTGTTTAGACCAGATGCGAGATCACTTTGCAATGTAGAAAGATATGGCATAATCTTATTCAGGTCTGATTCTATCGCCTGAATAGGGATATATTTAGACAGGTCTGAACCAAAGGTTGCGAGGGCTGATGGGATATAGGCTTCCAGTGCCTTGAATCCGTTTTGGAAATCCGTAGGCAGACCGGTTAAAAAGGTGTCTATGCTTTTGATAGTGGTAAGTGCATCATCCAATGGTGTTATTATGGGGCCAATCTGACTTTCAAGCTGTGCAAGAACCTGTGCATTCGCTGCCTGACCCGCCTTAATCTGTTGTAAGGTAGATTCTATACTTGGAATCTGTGATAGATAAGTCTGTGACTGGCTCACCGTTCCCTGCAACTGTGATATGCTGGATTGCAGCGTTCCTATCTGTGCCGTTTGCTGTGAGGCTTTACGAGAATAGTATATGGCTACAAGTGTGGTGAGCAATGCACCTGTGCCTATCGCACCACCGATAACCACACCTTTGCTTAATTTCTTCTCGCCCTCGTATAATTCACGTTCTCCCATTTCGAGTGATCTTAACTGTGCTTGGTTGTTAGGCATAGATATTCAATGTAGAGATTTATATAAAGTATTCCGATGAGTTTATGTGATAATCCCAGGCTTGAATGGCATACACATCCTGAAAGGCGATGTG
>JAJYUR010000040.1 GCA_021792395.1 Microcaldota archaeon | reverse complement strand
TACTAACAGGGATTATGCTACCTGATGCGTCCATAAATTCTGTATTGACAGCTCTTGTTACAGGCCTGGTTTGTACTATGTAAACAACACCACCGTCAATACACCACTCTATATCTTGCGGGGATTCAAATTTATCAAATATATCTTTTGATACTTTAGACAGCTCTTTGATCTCTATTGTAGAAAGTTTCTGTTTCGAACCGACCATTAGAGGCACATCCCCCCTGTAAAACCCGTCATCAATAACAGATTGAGTCTTTATAGATGCCTTGTATGAACCGTCATTATTGACTAGGTACATATCGCCGCTCTCTTGTCCGGAGACCAGGATATTACCCTGACCTAGCACAGTATTTATTATAACCCTATTGCCGTCAACGAATGCCACCCCTGCCTTTTTGGAGTATATCTGTTTCTGTATAACGACGGCCATACTATCATTTTCGTTCCCGTTAAGATTCTTAAAAAATGATGCATATACCCGCATAATTGCATCCAATATATTTTCTGATGATACAGACAACACGGTCTCGAATTGGCCGGCCATACTGGATTTTTCAGAATCTTCTATTGTTGCCGAGCTCCTTACCGCAACCTTATCAGAAACGAATTTTTTATTAAAAGAGTACAATATCTCCCCCCTAAGATCCTTTGGGAAATCTATGTTGCCGCGATAGAGATGTTCAGCCAGAGTTCTCTCTTTTTTGAGATCGTTATATCTTAAGAGATACTCAAAAGCGTCACTACTGAGCACCATAAAATCCGGCACGTTTATACCTGCAGATCTCAATTTTAACAGATTATAACCTTTACCGCCTAATCTCCTTATATCAAGAGCATTACCTATGTCGCCATCTATGACAAAATCCCCCCTTTCTTGATTCATACGTGATACACCGAAATCAGGTAATTTTAATCAGTATTTGCATGATCTTACCTAGCGTAGCAAAATCTGATAGGAGTAGTGGGTGGATTTGGGCAGGCGAGATACCGCCTGCCAAGTGGAATAAGGGTGGCAGGATGTGCTGCATATTGAATCGGGTGGATTCGCATATAAAGAGTTGTCTATATATACATTAATTGCAGCCATCCCAACCGTATTATATTATGGTCGAACTCGTATATAAAGAGGGGGATATTATTTTCTTTATACGAGCTTTACTAATCCAAATAAATGGTGATATGTGTCTGATTTCTTTATTTAACCTTAGTAGATGAGCTTGTGTTTAACCGTATATAAGTAATTACCACACAGAGTATAATTTTATATTATATTAGTAAACCAAATATGAGAAGCGGAAGTAGGCTATTTTACTTACAATGGCGATCCAAAACTAACCTTTAAAAACATATCTATAGAATGCTTAGCAGATATAACAGGTGAGATAAATGTCTGGATCAGAACTACATGCGTAATGTGAGTAGATAACTGAATAATCTAACAAGTACCCTTCTGCAGCCCAAAGATAGTGGCTTTCTATAGGAGAACGGACTGTTGGGTCTATATTTTATATTGCATATTGAAAAGAATAGAACACCGCAGTCTAAAAATTTGGATTTCCTTAACAATCATTAAATTATATTGTTATTTGGGATTATCTCGATCTATGTATTTAAGAATCTCATTCTCGTCCATCTTATATTTACTTACCAGCTCCCTGTATTGATATAGTCTCTTAGGTTCTACTTTATTTATAATTAGGCTTCCGAGAACCACATTCGTTATGATTGTGGAGCTTATCGGATTACCTTTAATTATATCCGATATGCTCCTCTCTACTCTCTCGAGCTCTCCGTCGTCGTATATTGGAACAAGTAGTAAGATATTGGCAGGTGATGAAATATCTGCCATGAGAGTAAATCTATTTGACCATAACCCTTTATCCATTAACATGTATAAAAATAGGTTCTGCCTCCCTTTCTCGAAACTTGCCATATCGTTCTGGGATATAGTGAGAATGGCGGTATATTTTATCGGCGGTTTCTGCATGGTCAATGTACATCTCTCTATTGTTCTCTCTCTTATCAGCGTGTCTGCGGTGTGATTCGATGTGCCTTTCCCTAAGTTATACTCCCTGTCTATATTCTTAAAATACCGTTTACTATTCCTATTGAGTGCTTGCAGTACGGCGTACTCTCTTTTAAAGATCTGTCCTATCTTCCTTCTTGGCTGCTCTCTGGTCCTCTGCCAGACCTTTTTAGATAGTATGCCTGTAAAGAATATGTCCCTAAATCTGAATCCTCCTCCAGTTATGTAGGATACCCTCCATTCAGATTTATATCTTATGAATGTACTATTCTTTCTCATATTATATAACCAATCTTCTAACCCGACAACACCTGGAAAGATAACGTATATGAATAGATCGAACTCACCCTTTGTGAATGCGACGAACTGTACATTCGGGTCGTTCTCTAATCTGCTCTTTATATCCTCTGCGCTAGGTTTGCCCTTCTCGAATCTTATAGTTATGGTATACCTGTAAAGATTGAAATTTTGTATATACATATCCAAAACGTACTCTATGCCAAACCTCTCTTCGAGCTGCTTTATCCTGTGCATTACAGCCTGGCGTGTGATTCCTATCTCGTCTGCTATGTTCTGAAGAGGCGTTCGTGAATTGGTACTAAGAATCTCTATTATCCTTCTGTTCTGCTCCTCCTCTTCCGCACGCCTTTTATCCAAGGCCTCTGCAGATCTTGCACGTATGTAACCCTCGACATTCTTTATTCCTGACGTCTTCGTGCTCTTCCTGTGTGGCTTTACGAACTCTCCGGATGGCTCTATCTTGCCTACGTACAAGGTGTAGGTCCTTACCCTCTTCTCCTCCGGATCCCATCTGGAGTACTCCTCATAGACGTAGTACCCTCCCCTGATGAGCTTTATCTGGAGCCTGTGCTTATGATCCTTCTTGAGCATTTCCAGCCTGTCTAGAACCGGTTGCGGGAGATCTGCCATGATGGTATTATTGCTGGATTAAATATAAATAGGGTCTGTGTTAACGTGCAGGACGCTCTCACAGCCTCGATATGTCTATGCCC
>JAJYUR010000039.1 GCA_021792395.1 Microcaldota archaeon | reverse complement strand
TCGTCGTGGTTACTTTTGTTGGAGTTGATAGAGTATATATACTCTCTAAACTTGGCGTATAGGTATTGTAGTATCTGCCGCATGGAACCCCAAGACCTAAGCCATACACATCATTTTGATATGTATACTTGCTCGAACCGATAGAGACATTGCAGGCAAGAGTGAAATTAATGTAAGGCACCGACAATGACAGTGTAAGCGGCAATTGGTTCTGGTAATAAGATGTATTGCCGCTGCTCGTGTATACAGTATAGACGGGCTGCGTGGAAGCGAGAGTTGAGTTTATATTGTCAGAAAGCGTGAACACGTATTTCGAAGGCATCGTACCTCCACCGGAGTTATGCTGAACCGCATTTATTATTATAGTACTTGCAACAGAGTTGAAAGTTACAGGAGTGCTTGCACTATCAACTGCATTTACTGTAAATATTACATTACCACCAGATGTACTGGATGTATTAAGTTCAAGAGAGTTGAAGGTTATGGTATCTGGTTCTGTACTCCCAGTTCTGAGTACGATCGTATTGTATGTGGTGCCGGAAATGGCTTTTGCACCATTTATCTGGATAGGTGTGGAGTTGCTGACTAATACCAGATTTGCGGTAATCGGTAAGGTTCCGCCGGAGATTATCACGTTGTAAGTAACATACTGCCCTGAATTAATAGTTGTGTTGCTCGGGGTGAGCGAAGTTGCTGTCAGGGCATGATTTACAGTTATCGTATTAGAAATGGAGTTGAAAGTTACAGGAGTGCTTGCACTATCCGTTGCGATGACGTTGAACGTGTATAGACCTACTTCTGAGAAGCTGTTGAAACTTGAAAATGAGACGATGCCGTCCTGTTGATTTGTGAGGCTCTCTATGACGCTGCCGGTACCCAATCCGTCTACTGTTGCACCGGTAGGACCGCTCACGTAGATAAGGTTAGCCGTAAAGGTTGGTGCCCCGCCGCTTATCGACACAGTATAGGTCTCGGACTGACCCGGATCGAGCACTGTGTTGCTTGGAGTTAGCAAGGTCGCAGTAGGGGCAGGGTCGATCGTCAATGTGTTGCTTGATGTTACTGTGTTAGTACCTGTAAGTCCGGTTATCCCTGCAAGTCCGGTTGTATTATCCTGTGCATATCCGTAGAATGTCCATTCGCCATAGATGCTGTTACTACCGGTATTGAACTGCGATTCCACTCCGTTGAATGTCAATGCGATGGTGTTGCCCGATATTGCATTTATACTCATAGTAAGCGCGTTGTTTGAAGGGAGGGACCGTATCGGAGTCTCTGCCGGATCTATAACGCTGACATTGCCGTTATTGTAGTTGGTTACGTATGCGATGTCGCCTGATGGGCCGAATGCCACATCCTCTGGGCCCGTGCCGACTGTTATATTCGTTACTGTATTTGTTGCGGTGTTGATTACGCTGATGGTGTCGCTACCTGCGTTTGTTACATACGCGAGAGCTCCTGATGGGCTGAATGCCACGCCCTCCGGGCCAGAGTTATCTACTATATTCGTTACTGTATTTGTTGCGGTGTTGATTACGCTGACGCTGCTACTGCCTGCGTTGGTTACATATGCGAGGGCGCCGGATGGGCTGAATGCCACGCCCATTGGGTCTGAGCCTACATTTATCGTATTTGTTATTGTGTTTGTTGCGGTGTTGATTACGCTGACTGTGCCATCGTAAGAGTTGGTTACGTATGCGAAGGCACCGGATGGGCTGAAGGCCACGCCTATCGGGTCTGAGCCTACATTTATCGTATTTGTTATTGTGTTTGTTGCGGTGTTGATTACGCTGACGCTGCTACTGCCTGCGTTGGTTACATATGCGAGGGCGCCGGATGGACTGAATGCCACATCGTATGGAGCTATATCTACTGCTATCGTATTTGTTACTGTATTTGTTGCGGTGTCGATCACGTTGATGTTATCGCTGCCACCATTGGTTACATAGGCGAGGGCGCCGGATGGGCTGAATGCCACGCCACGCGGATTTTTGCCTACTGTTATAGTATTTGTTGTTGTGTTTGTTGCGGTGTTGATTACGCTGACTGTGCCGCTGCCGTAGTTGGTTACATATGCGAGGGCGCCTGAGGGACTGAATGCCACGCCTTTTGGTTCTGAACCTACATTTATCGTATTCACTACATTATTCCCTGCGGAGTTGCTAGGTATGAATGAATAGCTTCCACTGTATGGACCAGTTCCTCCGCTTACGACGGTGTTCGCTATAGATATCTGACCCACATCGATAGTATGGTTGCTGAGAGAGAATGGATTTGGAGTCGCTGTCAGACTGACCGCAAAGCTTACATTTGCCACTCCGATAATTCCAATTAACAATAAGGCGAAAACAATTACCGAAATTATTTTCATAGATACCACTAAGTAGGTTTAAGTTAGAGATATATATTTATTAAAGTTTTCTATAAATTCGGCTTAAGACAGAGCTGATTGTAGAGTGATTATCATTAACTTTTAGCGGGTTTGTTAGTTCGAACCGACCCCAACATCTATTTTAACTATGTTAACTATGATACGACTAGAGATAGCGTAGTGGTACATGAATAATAGGGTCTGAAAGTATATGGGTAATGGAATAGACCATAAATAATTATCTGATTGTATTATAATGATAATATGGCGAGATCTACGAAGAGAACGAGTAAGGCGAGTGAGAGTTGTTGTACGAAATGCTGTTCATGCTGCAGCTGTGCGCATTGCTCCGGTAAAAAGTCGAAATGCGGATGTGATTGCTGTTAATAGAGAGCGATATACCCTGCCTCTAAAGAGCGCAGGATTTTCGGCCAGCTCTGTTAATCTATGCAGTATACCACTTCGGTAATACTGATAGGTTCTAGTTAGAATATACCTGGGATATTCCCTACAATAGACTGGTAGGCCTCGCACGCGGTCCAGTGCTTAGGCTCCTTCCCTTCGCGTATCTCTCTCCTGAGCTCGTTTACGTAATCGCTCCGCCATATACGCGATATATCGAAATCTATCTCGCGTATATTCGATACCTTCTTATCCCACATTATAGACGGATATAAGTTACCGAAACTGTCCATAAATAGGGATGCGTCGAGGCTCCTGCTCCTCATCGGAGGCT
>JAJYUR010000038.1 GCA_021792395.1 Microcaldota archaeon | reverse complement strand
CAGTGGCAGTATCTGGAAAGAACTACTCGATATCGGGCATAAGCAACATAGTTGCAACGCCTTCAGTATCAAGTGCAACTGAACCTGTAATGTTGAAGAACATGACAGTAGCAGGATCTCCAAGCGCACTGGTAGTTTTGGACAGCCAAGCAAACCCAAGCAGCAACCTGATATTGATAGGAAGCGGCTTCGTTAACACACTGAGCGCACAACTGCAAAGCTCGTACAACGTATCAGTAACACCAACAACGCAGATCGATGCAGCATATGGCTCAAACAGGATTCTGATAGCAGGATACTCTGCAAACCAGACAACTGCAGCGGCAAACAGCTTCATCCAGGCGCTGTACGCAAAGGCAAGCACAACCTAAATACGCAGGTAGTAATTAGACAGTAAAGGGAGGCATTTGCCTCCCTTTTTCCTATTTTTTGGTTTTAAATCAATACATGTGTGAACTCTGTTTCTCTTTGATTATTCATTTGCTTTGATAAAAATAGGCTATATATTGCAGCAGAATGTTAAGCTTTTTGGACATACCTGCTTACTTCAGCTGTCACTGCCAACTATCATATGGCTATACAGCGTTCTCAGCGCTCTTTTTTCTATGCCGCTGACATAAGGATCTAGCATGTTTAAGCAATAAACCCCGTTATATATTCTGGCAATCTTTTTTTGCTTTTTGCTCTTGATAAAAAGTGCGAGGTATAATTTTTGTTTTTTTCTTAATATCATTGGTGCTTGATTGATATTAAATACTATTAAGTCGTTTTTTTAGTGTTCTAACGAAGTCTTCAGTCTTCAGTATTCAATCTAATCATCTGATAATATGCATGGAATGATATCTATGCATTCCTATAATGTTTAATCTTTTAGTCCAAATGGACAATATATTACAACGAAATAGATTAAAGGGTAATATGTGAATAATGATGTGCCAGGTGTAAAACAGATTGAAAAGCTGGGTTTTTGATGCAGACAAAATTTATATAATATTTATAAATCTTCACATCGATAATTAATCTAGGCGCGATTATGTTCAACATTAGATTCATGAGGGGGATGCTTCTTGCATCGATATTCGTTGTAATGCTTGGTACCGGCACTTCATATGCGAGTGCTTTCCAAAGCCCATTGACGTCATTCCTGCTTTCATACAACATCTCTGCAACTACAATTGCATCATCCGGCTTTACCAACATAACGAGCAATGGTAATACCTATGTGCTCATGCAGATAAGCCCGGGAAAGGAGATGGTAATCAACTCTACGCACGGATATTCAATAATGACCAACGCCACGCTGATAGCTAAAGTAATGAATCCTTACTTATCGGAAAAATATTACCCCAATTCATCTGCGCTTAATGCATTAAACGCGACGTTCTACAAGTATAAAGATGCAGCAGCGCCGCCCCTTACCGACTGCCTTGTCGAAACTGGGCTTAATCACTACACATTTTCGATACAGAATAACGGATATTCGTGCCAGACCGTACCTGTCTGCTACAGCGTATTAGGTCAATTGGGAGGCCCATCTAGCGTGTTCGGGCAGGCCATAATGAACTTCTCTACGGAATACGCATTCCTGAACGGCAGCTACAATGACTTCATGAATGCATACTCTACGCTGAATACGAGCGATTTCAAGTCCAACCTTAACATAATGTCAAGCGCAATAAGCAACATGTCTACTGCAGCATCACAGCTCCCGCTGAACAACCTTTTCCCTCCGCCTGGCACTGCGCTATCGCAGCTTAGCAATTGTGCGCAATACGTTCCTGGACAAGGGCCATCATACTGCAACTACATAGGCTATTGCGAATATACATCGTTCAATTCAAGCATACTGGGCACGCTGAGCACGCAGGTCGATTCCCTTAAAACTCTTCCGGTTTCAACTGCGTCGCAGGTAAACCAGTACGACATAAATGCGTCCAATACTGCAATAGCGTACGTAGAGCCTGTGATAATAGCAAGGAACACCACGGAATTCAATGCAATGCTTGCTGCATTCTACCCCAAATACAATTACACAGTTGTGAATTCGACGAAGCTGCTTTCAAGATATGACAACAGTTCGCTCAATCGTTCGCTTTCGATAATGGAATCGGAATTCTCATCGGTAAAAAGCAAGGGCATAAACCAGAACATAACAAGAGCATCGGATACGCTCAACGGCGCGCTGCAGAACCTTTCAACAACCTATGCAAGCGTGTCGCCAAAGTACCTTCTAATATACAACAAGGCGCTTAACGACACTATGCAGCTGCTATACAGGCAGCTCAACTTCAGGCAGGTGCCTGTGGGTCTAGCGCTGCTTTCCGCGCAGCAGGAGCACATCAACAACATGTTCAGCGGCAGGATATCTTCAAACGACCTTACCCCTATAAGCGTGATGCTAAGCAACGTGAGCTCAAAGGTGGGCTCATTCGGATCCCCATTGTCATTGCCCGCGTTTGTGAAATCGCTTGACGGAGGGTTCGTAAACTCCATGCTCTTCGGATCTGGAGGGTCTATTCAATCGAAGATCGCATCTGCTCCTCTATACACTGCTTTGGTATCATTCATCATAGGCATAGCGATACTGCTTGTAGTGTACGGGACAACGTATGCAAGGCTTAAGAGGAAGAAGAGGATAAAGATGCATGCCAAGGTCAAGAAGGCATGGATGATGCTTTTCGCAGGCATATTCGTGCTGGTGCTGATATACACGTTTGCAACATATGCAATAGCAGCAAGCGCCAACGCCTTCCTGCCTATCAGCGGATTCATGTCAGCCGCTAATTCTGGCAACGTCATAGCCATAGCAGTGAATCAGTCTGGCGGAGCCAATAGCTCTATAGTTGGATGCGCAAGCGCATTGCAGGCTACCATGTCGGGCGTAGGCAAGAAGGTGAGCATAGTGTCATTGGACAATTATTCGTGCACCATAGCTAATTCGACAGCCAGCATAGATGGCCCTGCATGCTACAACAGGATACTGGGTTCCAATGAGCCTATGGTGCTATTAAGCCCAAGCTCAAATTCATCGATAATTTATAAGGGTATGTACGGCACTGTACTCTATGCGAACGGGCAGGGTGCATCAGGCGCGTCATGCTACCTTAACAAGATATTCCAGCAGGAGTTGAAGTGATTTTATGGCGGCATCGAAAGGAATGAAAAGTGGCAATGGCGCTCGAAGGGCAGCAAGATCTGTAAAGGATGCAAACCAAAAGCATAAATCTGCCAAGGCCCAGGAAGTGCCAGAGTCAGAAAATTCATCAAACATAAAATATATTGCAGCATTTGGCATAATCATAATAGTTCTGGCGTTTGCAGG
>JAJYUR010000037.1 GCA_021792395.1 Microcaldota archaeon | reverse complement strand
CCATGCAATACAGCATTGGGTTGCAGAACATTGAGGACTGCAGGACCAAGCACCAGTCCGACCACGAGGGCACCTACCACACTGGGAAGGCCCTTTACCTCGAGCAGTTCTCCTATGATCAGGGAGACTGAAAGCAAAATCAGTACTGAAGTGATGAGATCCATTGGTAGAACCACTATATTTTATGGCTAATAACTTTTCCCTGTACGGTTTCCTTAACCAATCGCAGATCAAGTGATCTTGTTAAGTGATATTTATTGGCTGTCATCCACGGTTCGCATCCTAGGATTGAGTCTCCTGGAAAGTTCTCTGTCTAAAAAAGTAAATAACAGCCGATATGGGAACTATAATGAGCAATATTATAAATGCAGCGGCAGAGCCGGCATGAAGCTCTCCAGTCGTGACCAACCCATAAGAGGAGAGAGCAAGAGTATACCAATTTTGAGGGGCCAAGAAAAGTGTTGAACCATAATCGATGGCTGACCTGACTGTCACAAAAAGAAAACCCTCAAGGATACCCGGCAGAACTAACGGGAACAGAATTTTAGTAAATACTTCATATCCCTTTTTTCCCATTATTCTTGCTGCTTCCAGCAAACTATTTGACAACGAATCAAACGAGATTGAAATAGAGTTGCTGGCGTAGCCAAGCCTTCCAGTAGTATAGCCCAAAATCATCATCAGGGGGATCTTATCTATCATAAATCCAGTGTATTTATTGTTGTACAGGGAAAGAAAACTTATTCCTATTATTATGTTGGACATGGCAAAAGCGAGCATTATGATAAAATTAAGAAGACGGCGGAAACGATTTCCCGACATCTTTGCATTATAGGAGATTAGTACAGAGATAAGGACAGCCAGAGCTCCAGCAAGAACCGTTGTTATTATTGTTGAATATATGGAAAATGGATACAGGCTGATAGCATTGCTGAAACTCGAGGTATTCGCATTTTGGGGGAACAGAGAAAGAATCCATCTTGTGGAAAACCCACTCATTCCTATTACTGAAATTTCTATAATAGGTAAGATACTTATTATTGAAGAATAAACAATCAGCGGAATTATGACGGCCTTTCTTCTAATCATCTTCTGATGAAAACCTTTTCCCTGAATTGTTGCAAACGCCTTCCGTGAAAGATAACTCTGCAATATTATGGCAATAAGGTTAATAGTGAAGAGTATGAAAAGCATTGCAGTTGCAAGTCTCCAGTTAAAAAAAGAGAACAGTTGGGTATAAGCGGATGAACTCAGAACTTGAAAGGACGGTGGAGCTAGGAGAAGAGGGACGGATAAAGAACCTGTTGTCAATAGGAAAACAATTACCATGCCGGAAACTATTCCCGGTGTCAGAAGGGGTATAGTAACTCCGAAAAAAGTCCTGATTCGGGAGTTTCCATTTGCCAGGGAAGCTTCGACAAGACGGTAATCCAGATTATTGAATGATAGGGTTATATAATTAACCATGAAAGGAATCATGGCTATTGTCATTACTCCGACTAATCCGTAAAAAGAATAGATCAGGTTCAAATGATTTCCAGCTATGCTGTTCATTATTATGAAAACATATGCTATTATGAACCCTGGAATTGCCAGACTAATCATAAGTATTGTTCTGATCACTATTTTAGCCCTTGTCTCTACTCTGCTGAAGAGCAATGCTATAGGCAGGGAAAGCACAAAGGAAAGGGCCACCACCGAAAGGCTCATGATCAGGGTATCCGTGATGTCACGCGTGTAAAGTTGGCTGCTGAAAACGGTTTCATATCCGGAAAGAGAAAAGTTTAATTTCGAAGGATCTGTAAAAATAAGAATAATTCCGTTTGGCACTCCCACAAGAGAGGTGATGAAGAAACTTAACAACGGCAAAATTATCAAAAAAGAAAAAATAATTAAAATAATAGCATAAATAGAAAGTCCCCTATTCCTCATAATAGACCAGTAGCCTTTAGGTAATTAGAGTAAAGGCTGGTGTCTATAAAATAGTTTTGAGAAATTGTCACAGGAACAACTGCATTCTGGTACATCTGAGGCGCATTGTTACCTAACTGTATGGAAGCGCTCGATGAAAAATTACTGAAAACACCGGTGATATAATTGAAGTTGTTCGTTGTGAATGTCTGGTTGTAGGGGAAGATGTCATTCTGCACCTGTGATATCGAGAAGGAACCAGCGGGTATCGGTACACCTGTGATTATTGGTGGCTTGTGGAATACCGTGGTTATGTTCTGTTGGCCCTGTTTGGAAAGAACCCAGTTAACGAAATCCTTTGCATAAGTCATGTGCGGTGCACCATTAACTATGGCCATTGCCGTTGGCCCAAGTACCGTAGCATTCGGCAGAGCAGGAGCCAGAGAGTATCCATTCTCAGAGGCGTATAAACTCGGCATGTATGTCCAGTCTATTGTTATAGCCGCAGTTGAACTCTGTCCAAGAGCAACCTCCGCATTTTCATCGTCGCTCTGGATCGGGGTGACCGTATTATTAAGCACGGCATGAACATACGATTTAAAATGTGACTGTGCAACCGAGGTAGCGTTATCATATTTCTGCAGGAAGTACTGATACATCAACGAGAAATATGCAATGCTGGTCGTTGTGGAAGTTGATGGGTTCTCCATGATTATGTACCCCTTGTATGTCGAATTGCTGAGATTCAGGAACGATGTAGGCATTGGAAGACCGGCCTTATGAAGGTTTACTGTGTTAACAGACATTCCCAGAACCGCGTATGTAAATGGATACCAGTGCCAGGCGGCAGATCTCCAAAGCCCGCCATGCAGATATTCCGACTGGTTTGCTATGGCTGGGGGTGTGTAGTTCTGGAAGATGTTGTTGGTCTCCGCGCTTATGTAAGCCGAGGGGGCGCCACCGAACAATATGTCAGCAGATGGATTTGATGCATCGGCTATCAGTTTGCCCGTCAAAGTGCCCATTGCACCATAGGTGGCAACTACCTTTATTCCGGTCGCGTTGGTAAAGTTACTAAAATACTTGCTTGCCAGCGAAGACCCATAGTCTGCATAAATAACCACTTCCTTGCTTGTTGTTTTTGTAGAATTGTAGTAAGCAACTCCTATGGCAATAGCAGCTACCACTACAATTATCGCAACAACTACTGAAATCAGTGCTTTTTTCTCCATTTGTTATCTCAAATAGATACGAATTCATGGCTTAAATTTGATGTTTATAGTATCAATAATATATATAGAATATGTGAGTTCATTTGGGAAGATGAAAATGCATGGTACTACTGAGCAACATAAAACATTACCTTGTCGTTCCTTGGTGCCAGGGACACTTTCGTACCAAAGTCCATCTCTA
>JAJYUR010000036.1 GCA_021792395.1 Microcaldota archaeon | reverse complement strand
GGATGGCATCAAACAACGAGGATGCCCTCAAGGAGATCAACATCGCCATAGCCGCATCTCCGAAGAATGAATACCATCTTGAGAAGGGTCTCATACTCACAAACCTGAAGAAGCCACAGGAGGCTCTATCCGAATACGATCTCGTAATCAAGGCAGATCCAAACAACGCCGTATTCAGGAGTTACAAGGCTGTCTCGCTATCGGATATATCGAGATTCGACGATGCAGTGAAGGAATCATCAGAGGCAATCCGCCTCGATCCAAAGAATCCTGAATACCACTTCATCAAGGGTAACATACTCTACAGTGCAGGTCGTCCTGAAGAGGCATCAAAGGAATACCAGGATGCAATAGCGATCAACCCAAATAATGCATCATACCATTACAACGCAGGAAAGGCAATGCAGGATCGTGGCAAGTTCGATCAGGCACTGGAGGAATACGAGAAGGCAATAAAGCTGGATCCTGATAACGCAGAATATCATTTCTCGCAGGCATCTTCACTTCTCAAGCAGAGAAAGACAAAGGATGCAATGAAGAAGCTTGATGACGCGATAGCATTGGATTCAAGCAATGCAGCGTATCACTATGAAAAGGCTACCGCTCTCCTCAGGCAGAGGCAGTATGACGAAAGCCTGAAGGAATTTGATGCCGCTATATTGCTTGACAGCAAGAACTCAAAATACCACAGGGAAAAAGCAGCAGCATATTCTGAAATGGAAATGTTCGATCAGGCACTCGAGGAATTTGAAAAGGCAATAGATATCGAGCCGGAGATAGTTGATTACCGCCGGGACAAGGCAAGCCTTCTCCTGGAACTTTCAAGGCATGAAGAAGCTGTAAAAACTATCGAGGACCTGCTGAAAATTAAGAGCGGCTATCCAGATATATGGGTCACTTACGCGGAAGCGCTTACTTACGCGAGAGGACAGAAGGATGGCATAGAGGGTCTATACAAGGGGATACGAGGAAAAAGCGTCACACCAAAGCAGCTGTGCGAGGCCGTATCAGATCAGCTGAAGAAGGAGTCCCCACAATCAGTGAAGCAGATGTTTATCCAGTACTACAGGGAAAACTGTGACAAGAAATAATCAACAACTTTCCCCTTTTATAATCACCGGCGACACTACAAAATTATAAATTATGTCTTAATATGCCCTTACTGCGGGTCCGTAGCTTAGCCAGGTAGAGCGATGGACTCTTAATCCATAGGCCGGGGGTTCGAAGCCCTCCGGACCCGCTTTACAACGTTTACTTTTTTGAGCAATTTCACCGTTGGAATTTTGTAAGCTGACAAGAAGGCAAAATTAGGGAAATTAGAACATTAAATGTGCAGTTTGAAGAAATCCACCTAATTTGAAATTGGTAAATTCTAGAAGATCCTTCTTAAAGCAACAGGCAGATTGGCTCGATATTGTAACCTCATTCTGAGTTGGTGACTTGACCCCTCTCGGAACATCTATTTTACCTCCAATACTAAAATTGACAATTTTCCCCTAATCCTGCAATCCATGTTCGCTTACCTTTTTGAAAATGGTTTCTGCGTAAAAGCTTTTAACTTTTTACATATGAAGAAAGGTGGATTCAAAAAGAGAATCAGTTTTTTGGACATTCACTTTTATTGCCTCACTCACGGCAATTATACTAATAATAATTTTTATGATGATTTATTTTTATAATCCTCCACTTTGGATCATTGTTTTATTCTTTATATTTGAAATAATCTTTAACATATCGTTCTATTATTTCTTTATAGCACTCAGAAACTGGAGAAGGTTCAGGATTGAGAATAAATGATGGCTACGCAAATCTTGCACAACGCAAACCGTATTTAAATCATCAGGTTCTGAAGGCCGAGAACAATTGAAAGTGGGTTATAACACAGAACTGGTTAAAAAGAATTTTTCTTCAACTTTCATTTACTGTTCAAAATTTTATACTGTACCTTCCGATAAACACGTCTAAATACATTAGACAAATATGCATGAAAAATAGTTTGATACATATCCGAAATGATGTTGACGGATACATTGTATCGAAGGTGATGAAAAGATGACGAAAGATCTATTGGTTATTATATCATCTGGAGAAGAAGCAGTCGATAAGGCATTAACAGGTATGATGTATGCTTTGAACGTCAAGAAAAGCAAGTGGCTGGATGACGTTAATGTAATCTTTTTTGGCCCCAGTGAAAGAATGATCGCGAAGGCGGACCCAAACAGCCAGGTTGGAATATATCTAAAACAGCTCATGGAACAAGGAATAACACCGATTGCCTGTCGAGCTATTGCTGAAAAGGAGAACCTCAGTAATAATCTGTCTGGACTTGGACTGAATGTTGAATACGTAGGGCACATTATAAGCTCTTACATCAAGAAGGACTACCAGGTCCTTACATTTTAGAGAAAGTTTCGTACGTTTTTTAATGATGAACAGTTATCACAATTACCTTGGACCCAGGCCTTTGAATATGTTTTAAAGAAAAACCAAAGCTAGAAGAGAATGATCTAAATCCATTATCCTCAAGCAATTTTGACCTATTTATAGCAGATTAAGTTCCTCTTTCCAGCTGGCTGCATTAAAGGCTTTGATGTTAAGGCACTAACGCTAATCGCACATTCTTCGCTACCTCTCGAATCTGATTCGAATTGAAATTCGTCACCCGTTCTAAGAACTATGAGGTTGAGAAAAAAAACATTATGGGCTTTCGGATTGCTTTTTATGGGAAAGGTTGGAGATTGCGACATATGCAACGAGAAGGCAGATTTAACCTTCAGAAGAGTCGAAGTCTGGAGAAACGCTACCTGGCGGCTCACTATGAGCAATTTCTCAGATGTGAAAGGGTTCTGCTATCTTGAGCCGATCAAGCATATTGAGTATATAACAGAACTTGAAGGCAAGGAAGCGGATGAATTCGGTAAAATATTAGCTTATGCATCCAAAGCAATTAAAAAGGCAACAGGAGCCAAACTCGTTTATGTATACATTTTTGGAGATCACATCCCCCATCTGCATGTTCATCTTGCTCCTCATATTGATGGTGATAATTATGCAGATGATGTCATAAAAAGTGGCATAAATATCAAAGAAGATATGATGACAGACGAAGAGCAACTTAAATTGAAAGGTGCGATCAAACATCAAATGTCGAGTTTGCATTAACCGGATGATCATTCATAATTCACAGGCTGCAGACAGAGAATAAATGTGTGATTAAATAGGGATACAATAACTACAAACTTTTTCATCCTGTTGTTTAAATGAAGCAGAATTAACTTTAGTTTACACTGAAAGAAGACTTGATTTATTTTACGTATATTTGGAGTTAGGTTTAGCTTATTATCCGGAGAGCTAT
>JAJYUR010000035.1 GCA_021792395.1 Microcaldota archaeon | reverse complement strand
CAGACAGATGCGTGGATTGCATGGGGGGTGAGCTTCGCCGCGCTCTTTGCAACTATTGGCATAGGAGTTTATGGATGGAAGGAAAGCAGAAAGGAAAAGAGGGGCAAACAATTTATAAGATAAGCTCGTTTAATTGTTGATCTTGATGAAAATAGCTTTTGTATCCGATGTGGTATATCCGTGGGTCCTTGGAGGCGTTGAATCCATAGAATACCAAGAGATGAAAGAGCTTGCTAAAATAAACGAAGTGCATGTGTTCTGCATGCGCTTTGGCAATATGGGCAGGGAATTTGTTAAAGATGGGATACACTACCATGCAAATCCTGAAGCTGATGAAAACTCTTTTTATAAAAATGGAAAAAGGTCTGCAAAGGAGGCCGCAAGATTCTCTATGGCACTTAAGGGTATGTTCAAGTATAAATTTGATGTAGTTCAGGCGAATATGTTTCCAGTAATGCATATTCCAGTTGTGAAATTATACTGCAGACTTAATAAGGCAAAGCTTATCCTCGATGTCGCAGAGGTATGGGATAAGGGATACTGGAAAAATTACATGGGGAATATAAAAGGGGAACTTGCTTATAGGTACAACGTAAAAGGCATAATTAGTGCGGATTTCTACATAGCTAATTCTACTATAACTGAAAAGGAGCTTCTGAAACTCGGCATAGATAAGCGCAGAATAGAGGTGTTCTCTCCCTTCCTTGACAGGGGGCTTTTAGGCAGCATAAAGGCAGCCACGAAGCATAAGACTGTAATAGTATCGGGCAGATTGATAAGGGAAAAAAGGATAGATTCATTCATAAGGATTATGAAACAGGTAATCGATAAGGTGCCCAATGCGAAAGGCATCATAATAGGCAATGGCCCAGAAAAAGAGTCTTTGGAAAGCATGATAAAATCTTACGGCATTGAAAAAAGCGTAATTATAAGGAAGCCATACAAAGAGAAGCGCTCTTTGTACAGGGCAATAAGGTCAGCTAGCTTAATGCTTCAGATGAGCGGACGAGAGGGCTTAAGTGCGATAACAATAGAGAGCATAGCTCTTGGCACCCCAGTGATCCTGCCTTCTTATACACCCATACCTGAAGAAGTGAAAGAGATGTGCAACGTTATGGACGAGAAAGAGATTCCGGACTTTATCATAGGCATGTTCAAAAAAGAATCTGTGAAAGCAAAGATACGCAATACGGGGAATTTGGAAAGGTACTATACGTCTGGCATAATGAAGCGTTATGCAGGGATATTCAAAAATGTGGGATTAAGGTAGGTTTATCATACATGATTGATACCGCAGCAGTATGGTGCGGCTTATCCGCTTTCTAACAAAGGTCATTCTTAAGCTGGAATTTAAGGAGCTTGAGAGAATGCCTGGCGGCATTGATGCAATCGATGCAGCAATGTTATCAAAGGGGCTAAACATAGCATAACCCTTGCGAATGCTTGGTACATGAACAAGACTGGCAACTGCACTGTTACCTTATATTATACGCTCCAGACAGATGCGTGGATTGCCTGGAGCGTGAGCTTTGCAGCGCTCTTTGTTACCATTGGGATAGGATTTATGGGCATACGAAAACTAAATGCAAAAGAGCTAGAGGCTCATAAAGGAAAAGAGGCTCGACCTGTGGGTTGAAAGCGTAGCCAAAGCACACAGTCTTAACGATAAGATAAAGGGCTTGATAATAGGCTCTGGTCTGGAAGAAGATGCAGTAAGAGAGCTTATCAGGAAGTATCATTTTATTGGCATGAGGAAGCCCTATTCCAGCAAGGCCCAGCTCTACAAGATGCTTGGAAGCTCGATGTGCATGCTCAATATGAGCGAGCGTGAGGGCTTAAGCGTAATAACAATAGAGAGCGCAGCTCTTGGGACCGCTCCTGTGCTGCCCAGTTATACACCTATTCCTAGAGAAGTGAAAGAGCTCTCAGTAGTAGAGGACGTTGGGAATATACCCCAGACAATAGCCGACATCGTTTCTGGAAAGATCAAATACAAAGCAGAAAGGGAAAAGCTGGAAAGGTTTGATGTTGGAAGAATCAAAGGCGCGTTCAAAAGGCTGCTTGCGGATTGAAGGGATGGTACTGCATTTAGGTTAATGGCAAAAATAGAGAAATAGAATCAACAGATGTGTTTATATATTTATCTTCATAAATAAATTATTAAGATGTTTTTATGAAGTTCGTTGACAGGGTGGATGAGCTTTCTTCGATGGACGATTCCTACCGTGCAAAAAGCTCGAATCTTATCGTAATTTACGGAAGGAGAAGAATAGGCAAAACTGAGCTGATCAGGAGGTTTGGCGAGGACAAAGGTCCTAGCTTCGCCTATTATTTTTGCGATGGCAGCCCCTTAAGCGAACAGACAAAGCGCATTTCTTACCAGGTAGGAAAGGCGATAGGCGATAATGAGCTTATGGAGATAGGCGCAGCTAATTTGGAAGCCGTATTTTACAGGATTTCAAAGTACAAAGCCAAAGCCAAGCTCATAATAGCATTGGACGAGTTTCAAAACCTTCCAAAACTTGATAAAGCCATACCTTCAACGCTGCAAAAGGCTTGGGATCTTTATTTAAAGGATAGCGCAAACGCCATGCTCATACTAAGCGGATCGAGCATAAGCATGATGAGGAAAGAGGTCCTGAACTATTCAGCGCCGTTATATGGAAGAAGCACAAGCGTATTCAAGCTTAAGCCATTGAGCCTTGAATACGCGATTGAGCTTGCCCCAAAAAATGCTAGAATAATCGACAAGCTTTATGCTTATTTTATCTTCGGAGGCATACCTGCTTATTATGCTGCCTTAGCGGACAGCATAAAAAACTACGATAATGCCGGCATTGAGGACATCGTTAAACAAATGCTAAAGGAAGGAAGCGTATTTGGCTCGGAGCCGGGCCTGCTTTTATCAGAAGAGGTGCGCAATGACACTAAATATATGCAGATACTTGAATTGATTGCAAACGGCATAAACAAGCCGGGGGAGATGGCTTCAAAGATAGGTGTTGCGCATGGAAACCTTAACAAGTACATCGACCTTCTGGAATTTATTGGCTTGGTCAGGAAGGAAATGCCAGTAACTGAAGATGCGCTGAGGAAATCCAAAAAGGGCGTATATGTGATTGCGGATAGCTTTATAGACTTCTATTTCAAAAGGCTGAAAAGGGAGCTTGAAGGAAGGCACGATTACGCTTCAGTGATAAAAGAATTGGACTTTATAGCGCAGGCGCGCTTTGAGGGCATGGCAAAGGAATTCATTGCATTTTTATCCAAAAAGGGCATTTTGTTTCAGATAGACAGAATAGGAAGGTGGTGGGGAACAGACGCCTCAAGAAAGAGCGGCGAAAACCAAGAAGAGATAGATGCAATAGCGCTGAATGCGAGCACAAAAGACATTTTATTTGCCGAATGCAAGTGGAGTTCTAAGCTCATAAGCGAGGACGTTTATTTGGACCTTAAAAGAAAATCCGAGCTTGTGAAATGGCACAATGAGAAGAGAAGCGAACGCTTTGCTTTATTTTCCAAATCTGGATTTACCGAAGGCATGAAAAAGCTTGCTGAAGAGGAAAAGGTTATGCTGTTCGACCTTGAAGATATTGAAAAGGCGCTCAAATAGCCGGCGCGCGTAATTTATATGGGGTGCAGCCCTTGGCACTGCTCCTGTGCTTCCTAGCTATACTCCTATT
>JAJYUR010000013.1 GCA_021792395.1 Microcaldota archaeon | reverse complement strand
AAAAATAAAATTAAGCATAATCCATATACATAAAATCAGACAGGATAGACGCCAAAGCGGCTATCCTTTTTATGATTAAATCTTCTTTACGTTCTTTGCCGCAGGTCCGCGTTCTCCCTGTATCACTTCATATTCTACATTGTCGCCTATGGCAAGGGCTGCGCCCCCTTCAATCGATGCAATGTTGACATACACATCTTTTCCGTCTTCTCCAGTTATGAAGCCAAACCCTCTGGCCTCATTAAACATTTTCACTTTTCCTTTCATAAGATCACTTTTTGTAATGCATTATAGTAATAACAGTTTATAATCCTTTGCTTATGCCCATATATATTGATAAAACCCCTCTTCTTAACATCATTTCATTATTTTACGCCTATCCAAATAAACTTGTTGCATCTATGTTCTTAAGTGCATAGCTGGATTTTCATGATGCATAAAGTTGCTGCCTATTCTCTCTATCTCGCGGTTTACCTCTAAAAATATGTGGTATATTGGCATAATACTGCGCGTTACCTCTGCATCATCAGCTATAGAACCATTGGTCAGGCGATTGTCATTCCAGTACGAATTAGACTTATTGGCTTTAAGCGGATAGAATATGTCCCCTTCCTCATTTTTACTGTGAATTTCCTCGCCGAATATAGAAGCAAGATTTATCATAGTCCTACATCCGTTTATGTGCTCGCGTTCTCGGCTCATCAGCCATTTCTTTATGTGGTAGAGTTCCTTTACATAATCCATATCATGTGTTTCATCATATCTCTTTTTGAAAAGTGACAGGTTGTATGAAAATCTGGCTAATGCGCCCTCCAAATCGAAAAACCTGCCGTATACCGACCATGACAACGCGCTCTTACCCTTTGCATCCCTTATGAAAGGGTCGACGCTGCAATTCTTATGCAAAAATTCCATGGCTCTTACATCTCCCTTGTAGGATTCCCACATATATTGGGTATATCCGCTAGGAATGCTGCGTGAATTCATGTCCGCGCCAGCTTCAAAAAGCATTTGATATATTTTTATGCGCTGTTCATGACTTATGTGTTCATGACCTATGCTGTTTTTTATCCAGCCTAATGGAGTCATAAGCTCCTGCTGCCTCTTCGATCCTGTTTGGTTAGCGTAACTTGATGTTTTTCTCATATTTGGATCTGCACCTTTTCGGAGAAGCACTTCTACCTGTTTTTGGTTCCCATTCCAGCATGCCCACATAAGAGGCGTCTCGCCATATATGTTTGATTCGTTAACATCGATAAAATCTGGCAGAGCCTCCAAGGCCCTGTAATTTTTGTATTTGAGCGCTGAAAATATGAAATTGTTTCTCGCATTTGGCGACTTGATGTTGAAATCAAACCCTTCCTTGTATATGTTTTCAAATTCCTTTTTATCAAGCCCAATGGCTATTGCATCATGGACAGGGCTAATGAAGAAGTCCTTACCTGTATATTTTTTGTCTTTTGTTGAACTAGTCATGTAGTACCATCAGTATTATGATGCATTATACACTATCTAACTAACTTACAGTATTAGCAATGATTAAGTGCTTTATGCTAATAACGGGTGCGATTATAAAACGATTTTAATAATATTTATGGCTATGCAATTTGCTTAATTCAAGATTTTATTTATGCAATCTGCTATATATGCAGCAGATCAACCTATTGCGCTCGTGTAATTTTTAAGATATCTTTCAAATAGCACCCTGAAGAGGGTTATCAGCGCTATGGCAAACGCCACTATTGCAAAAAAGGTGAACGCATCTGTTTTTTCATAGATTATTGCCACTGGATAATATGTAGCTAGGCCTATTGGAACTAAAAGCGAGAATATAAACGTGCCCATCACTCCATAGATAGTTAGAGGGTATGTCGAAAACTCGCCAAATACATTCATCAAGTTTTGTGTCCATCTTGCCGATTTGAAAAGGCTGTATAGTATCATTGTTAATACAAGCAGAAACGCTATAAACGCTGCAAGGCCAAATGCGATTGCCACGAAGAACTCTATTGCAGGCATAAAGCTTATGCTGCTGTTCGCCAATGCATATGCAATTATTGCAATGCTGGTGAAAGCGCTGGAAGCGGAATATATGGAGCCCAATGACAATATAGAAAGGTATGGGGGATATGGCCGCGTTAGGTAGATATCGAGGCCTCCTTGTTTCATAAGGTTTACAAGGGTCCATGGCGATGCAAAATACCACGCCATTGAAATTATGAAGGACGCAACACCCGAAAGCAACAACAGTTGGTAATAGCTCCAGCCTCCGATGCCGCTAGATACTGAATATATCACTGTTATGAAAACGAAGTTCATAAGCGGACCCAAAGCTATGGCTACCATAGTGAAACTTGCGGACACCCTATAGGCGAACACCTCCTTTGCCGCATACCATTGCATTAGTAAAAATACCCTGATGTTCCTAAAAATCCTTTTTAACGCATTTAAAGGTTCCATATTACCCACCTACCGAAGTTATCTTCTTGAATGCATTTTTCCAGATGAAGTACCCTATAATGATGAATGCACTTAGCCATGCTACGCCGACCAGTAAAACCACAGATTTTATTGCAGTTGAACCCGTAAATGCAGTTATTGGCAGATAAAACATGAATTGGAATGGCAGCAAGCCCATTACCTTGCCGATGACCCCTGGAAACAGAGTGATAGGTATCAACGCTCCTCCCAACAGCGATGCCATAAGCCCCTCAAACGTAAGTATTCCGTTTATGTCATTCGTATAAACGCTTAGGCATCCGATTATAAACTCTAACGAATATGCTATTAATACTCCGAGTGCAAGGGTGAATACGAACATCATAAACTGTGCGACACTAACATGTATGCCAAAAACAAATGTTATGAGCGCCAATAAAGGTATGCCTATTATCGAACCCCATATGAAATTATTAATCATATTGGAGCTGAATATATACCTAAGATACGCAATAGGCATAGAGATTTTAGTTGCTATGCTTCCGTGTTTGATATCATGCTGCATGGAATATGGAAGGTCTGTAAATACTGCAAGCTCTATCACGCTGGCAATGAAAAAGTATGCTATCATCCCAGTAAGGTTATATGTCCCTATTTTGGTGACGTTTGAAGTCCTGAATACAACCGTCCATACGAACACCATGACCAGCGGATAAAGTATCTTCATAATAAATGTGAGCACAAAATCTGCCCTGAAAGACAGCATATCCTTTGCACTGATTTTGAATATTGCAAAGTATCTCGCTGCGCTTCTGCTGAAATCGTTTGCCATTGCTAAGACCTTCGCGTTCTTTTTTTATAGAATTGCCTTAATACGTCGCTAAACTCAGGCTCTGATATGCTGTAATCTACCACGTTTTCAGAAGTTAGGAACGCGCTCAAATCCCTATTCTTTATCATTTTTCCAGGTATCTCAAATTTCATGTAGCCATCTGCGCTTTCTACCAGATTCAGCCCTTTAATCTGCGGCGCATCCATGCCGTGCTTCAGATATGCTACAACCTCTCTGTGATCTCCGAACATCTTGGTTATACCTGCCTTGCTGCCATCGTATATTTTTTTGCCCTTATCCAATATTATTGCCCTTTGGGCCAATATCTTTACGTCATCTATAACGTGAGTTGCTATCAAGAATGTAGTTCCAAATTTTTTGTTCATGTCAAAAAGCGCATCCCTCAAAGCAAAGCTGGATGGGAGGTCTACACCTATTGTTGGCTCGTCTAGGAAAACGACTTCTGGATTATGCAGCAATGATGCTGCAAAATTGCATTTCATGCGCTCGCCCAATGACAATTCCCTTACCTGCCTTTTATATATCTCTTTTAGTTCGAGCACATCGATAAAATATTTTAACATCTTATTATACTGCTTGTTGTCTACGCCATAAAGCGCTTTCCTGAATTCGAACGTATCTATTGCAGGCAGATTCCAGTAAAGCTGTTCGTGCGCTCCAAAGACAACGCCTATCCTCCTGGCTAATGTCTCCCTATCCCTCCAAGGGTCCGTGCCTAAGACCTCAACCGTTCCAGAATCTGGATGCAGCACACCAGTAAGTATCTTTATAAGCGTAGACTTACCGCTTCCGTTTTTGCCGAGCAATGCTACTATCTCTCCCCTATTAATTTCAAAACTCACTTCTACAAGTGCCTTTTTCATCTTATATCTTCTACGTATGGATGAAAGGAACCCCTCGCCATGTCTCGTCTCATAACTTTTGAACTCTTTGTGTACGTCCTCCACGCGTACCGCCGGTCCATCCTTCTCAATCATAAAATCACAGCCGCTGCCAGTGCTATATGCATGTGCAGATTTTTAACGCCATTGAGATTTAATAATGTTAGTGGAAATGCCGCAGGTCTTGCCGAGAGACAGTAGTCATATCGGAAAGCTTTTATTTATTCGGACATAACTGCTAATGGCTGATAACATAAACAAGATAACTGGAAAAAACCTGGAAAAAAGGTTCTTCGAAGCTGAGATGTCCGACTTCAATTTATACAGATTGATAGCGAAGCATGAAAGGTCCCCAGAGCTGAAAAAGCTTGTTGCCAGCTTAATGAATACCGAGTTTAGGCATGCGAAAATATGGGCAGCACTTTCTGGAGAAGATCCAAAAAGATATAGCATGCCTATAAACTCAAAAATTAAACTTTACATGTACCTGGTAGCAAGAAAACTAATGGGTATAGCCTTCGTGACAAAGCTGCTCGAAAGGAACGAAAAAAAGGGGCTTGAGGAATATAATAGCATTATGAAGGAAGGCATAAGCAGTAAGGTGCGCACTAAAGTAAGCAGCATAATAAAAGACGAGGAAAAACATGAAGACATGCTTCTGAAAGAGACAGAGAAGCATGAAGCGCGACTAGACTATACGCGTTCTATAGTCTTTGGGATGAATGACGGTCTTGTAGAGATACTGGCAGTCGTATCTGGATTAGCTATGATAGCTTCATCCAGCTTTATTGTTGCAATAACTGGGATAATCGTTGGCATATCGGGCACGCTTTCAATGGCAGCAGGTGCATATCTGTCTTCTAAATCTGAAATAGTAGTTGATAGGTCATTGGAAAAAAAGGTTAAAGCTCCAACAAAGCCGATAAAGGATGCATATTATACCGGCGCTTTTTATTTCTTCGGCGCACTTATAGCTACATATCCGTTCATCTTAGGCGCATCTGGATATCTAGGTATAGCCGAATCCGCAATATCAGTTATAATAATATTGTCAATCGCATCAATGCTTATAGCGGTGATAAGTGATACCGGCATAAAACGCAGGGTATTGGAGATGCTTGCGATATCTCTTGGCACAGCATTTGTAACTGCACTGATAGGGTTTCTGATAAAGGTAATGCTCGGCATAGTGATCTCTTAAAGTCGTTCAAATCTATGGCAGACAAGATGATTTGGTGCAAAACAATCCCATCATTGTCAAAGAATGATCAAGAGTTATATCTAGTGGATGACGAAAAACGAAGTGCGTGCATAATGCTTGGACCCGCTAGGGACGATACTGTCAAATACATACTTCAGCTCAGCAACGAAGAGATGGCTATACTATCTTTATCAATTCTTGCATTTGTGCAGCACAGTACGACAAACCCCCGACTCTCACTTGAACAAGATGCAGAAATCTCTGGAGAGTCTCCTTCTGTTTATCTCGAAAAGAGGCTATATATCGAGACTCAAACAGTTTGTGTTGATAAATAATGCTTGTTTAACAACCAACACCCTAATTTATATATCTAGATAATAAATTAACTACTAAAAAAATTAATGGTGAGAATTTGCTTGCTGAGAATAAATCCAAATCAATTAAATGGGGCTGGCGCGGCGACTTAAATCTAAACCAATCTGTGTATCCTCTTTTTTATGATGCAGAAAAAAAATATTTTGATATGCCTCTTTTGATGGAAGAAATTAAATTCCAGGTAACTAACGACGGAACTGGTGGTCTTAACTCAATAAAATTTTTGGAGCTTTTTACGCAGGATTGGATGTCAGATATGTTGCATGGTTTGAAAGTTGATGAGAGGATTGCTTCAAGAGTTATGTTATTCATTGCACATGACGTTGAAATAAATAGGAATGATATTAAAGTGGGCGAATTTGATGCATACCTCCTGAGTAGGGACTGGTTCCTACCCTTTTTAATGGATGTAGATGATTCAACTAAAAGGTTACAGAGGCTTGGGCAGATATTTAAAATAATACAAGACAAGAGAAACGAGATTGATGTAAGGAATTTTGCCACGCTGTATATGCGTACCGAATAAAGCTTCCATATTTTTGCCACTATTTTTAAATTTGCAAAATTAGATTATAGTCGCTTCAAGCGCTATATACTAGATGACATACCCGTACCAATAAACATGGTAAAGTTACTTGTGCGTGGGCTTGTTTCCTATAAGCAAAATGTATCCGATGAAAATAATACCTATAGGAACCAGATCGTACCAAAATATTTGTTCGCCTAGAAATAAAAAGTCTAACACAACAGCTATGAGCGGAGTCAAATACGTCAATAATGAGGTATTAACAATTTTAGTCTTTTTCAGACCTTTTACATAAATCACATTACCTAGGGCAAATGTAACTATGCTAAAATACATTAGCAGTATCAGTATATTCAGTCCTGGTAGCACCAACCCATGTGGCAAAAATGATGGGAAAATCAGTATTATTGGTAATGCATATAGGCTTGACAGTGTAAACGCTACTCCGTTGGAAGAGAACTCTTCAAAATCGTATCTTTTTTGAATTACAAGATACAATGCCCACGAGAATGCTGCAATAATTACCATGGTGTCAGCAATTAGGTTGTTTACATGTATGGAAAGTGGATTACCTCCAGTCGCAAAAATGAATATACCTATGAACCCTAGCGTAAGACCAACAATCTCTCTAGAAGTGAGTCTCTTTTTGAACATTATAGAGTGTATAATGCTCATGATGATTGGATAGATATATAATAATATTATTACATTTGTGGCAGGCAGCAGTCCAAACGATCGAAAAAGTAAAAAATTTGCTATTGTCAAAAATACCGATATTAATATTATTTTATGTGGGCGCCGCAGAAAATTAAAGTTTAACCTTCCCTTATTTAGTATCAAATAGAATACAAATGCAGTTATTGCGCTGAAAAGTGACGCGAAGAAGTAAACTGAAAAGAACCCTATCTTTGTTACCATGATTTTTGTGACGAAAGCCTGACTTGCCCATGCCAGTATGCCAAAAAATATGAATAGGTAACCAGAATCTAAATTTCGCCAACCCATGAAGATTACCAGTGTTTTATGGTTTCATTGCAAATGCAAAAAGCATTACTGACACACTATGCCGATGGATTATACCAAAATAAGTTTTTAAATCTTTATAAACAATTGACTTTTTACGAGTTGCATAAAAGTTGTATTATACTTACTGCTTAATCGAAAATTTATGAGCTGGTGTTATTTATTCACATCTCCCTACCCTATCACTTACAAAGAAAACTATTAATAATATTTTTGTCATTTAAATCTTAAGGTTATGTGAAAAGAATCAGGTTTTTGGACTAACTATTGAAGATGTTGATAGGTGGATTGGCAGAATACGCCTCAATCCAAGAGTGGTAGCTGCATGATTTTCTGCGCACAACATAAATCTGTCCATAACTTCTGTGTTCTATCTAAAAAGTATGAGTTTATGAACAAGGCCGCTCTAATCTAATTTTGCAAATAAGGAACATTTAAAGATTTTATTTTGAAGTTTAATGCACAGATATTAGTACTTTACTAAGTACATAGATAGCTGAAGAGTAAGAAAGTTACATGAATGATCCCTATGACAAAATTCGGTGCGCTCGCAGAAATTTTCAATGTCGATAAACCTATAATAGGTGCACTGCATTTTATGCCTCTCCTTAGCTTCGACGGCTTCGCTGGTTTCGAAAAGATTCTCGATAATGCTATCAAAGATGCGAAGGCATTAGAAGAAGGAGGTGTAGATGGGATAATACTGGAGAACAACTATGACCTTCCACACAAGATAGATGTTGGTCCGGAAACCGTTGCTTCAATGACCTATCTATGTAATGAAGTGCGTAAGGAAATTTCTGTGCCTCATGGCATAAGCGTACTGTGGAATGATTACAGGGCAGCACTTTCTATAGCTAAAGTTACAAACGGTAGATTTGTAAGGGTACCAGTATTTGTGGATTCAGTCAAGACAGACTTCGGCACCATACTGGCTAAGCCTGAAGATGTG
This sequence comes from Microcaldota archaeon, assembly GCA_021792395.1. GTDB lineage: Archaea > Micrarchaeota > Micrarchaeia > Micrarchaeales > Micrarchaeaceae > JAMCYW01. The sequence continues at coordinate 10,445 of JAJYUR010000013.1, read as the reverse complement.
ACTAATTACAGATCAAAACTTGGCATGGACAAAATAAAAATATTCACTGACATACAGGTAAAGCATGCAACTATACTCCAAGAGAGACCTATAGCGGAGTCGGCTATAGAAGCGCAGAAATATGGCTCGGACGCCCTAATTATCACAGGCAAATGGACCGGGGATGCTCCAGACATGGCAAAGCTTATGGAAGCCAGAAAAGCTGTGGATATTGAAATCCTTGTAGGCAGCGGATTTGACGCTTCCAATGCATCCTCGATATTAAAATATTCGGACGGTGCGATAGTAAGCACATCTTTAAAGGAGGGGTTGGAGGTTACTGGGGAGCGCAATGTAAAGCCTGCACATGCCAGGATAAGCGTACAAAAAGTGTCTGCCCTGATGTCAGTTGTGAAGAGCATAAGGAGAAATGTCGAACAAATTTAATTTTGATGCGCCCAGATTACGCTTTCTAACTATCCCTCCAAGTTATTTATTTTAATAAGGGAATCTATTCGCCTCGCCTACCAATTATATCATTCATCGCTATGTATAATGCTACTTATGGCTACGAGGCCATATATCCGCTTGACGAACTATACAAAATGCTTATATATTTGAGTAGTTTAAAAAAATTGGACACCAGATTTATTACTTTAGGCTGAGAAATGTGGATAACCAAAATACGCTCGTGAGGCACAAGAAACTGTACGACACATCCATAGTTGCGGAGCATGTAAGTTCCATACGAAAGGAGAGCGGAATGAACTTTGCTAACTACGTGCTTAAAAACAACGCCAGACTCAACAAGCCCATGGACTTTGATACCGCCTACAGCCTTGGGGTTTTTACCATATACCCTTACTATTCATCACTCAGTGGCTGTGAAGACCTTTTTGCGGTTTTCGGAAAACCTGAAATAGCGAAGGTTCAGGCAATTGCAGTGCTCTCATCCATATACAACAAATATATGAATGAGTCTGAGGGTGCGGCAGACCAGCTGGCAGGCATAACTGCGGCTGTAATCGACCATGATATTGGAAATGCATCATACGGTTTCATACCGTTGGCCAAAATACCTTCAGTAGCTGACAACTGCGGCACTGGTGGTGACACCATAGGAACATTTCACGTTAGCAGTGCTTCTGCCATACTTGCAGCTACCACAGGTTTAGCAGTGGCAAAACACGGTTCTCCAGGCAACACGCGAAGGTCTGGCAGCTCGGATTTTATAGAGTCCTTCAACATAGATACATTCGCATCACCTTCGCAGATAATAAAGTCCTTACAAAAGACAAACTTCAGCTATATCGAAGCACTGGATACAAGATACAAAGTAATACATGTGCAAACACATCATTTTTCCGAAATAGCTCATATGAACGATATAATAGGCCCTATGACAAACCCCGTTGACCCCAGCAAACTAACTATAAAACTGATTGGAACTAATCAGGTAATGCCGCCCAAAGTTGTCGCTGACGCATACACCATACTAAACAAACTAGGCATAACTAACGTACGGAATGGGATGGCAGTCAAAGGGTACGGGGAAAGCAAATCGGAAAAAACCCTGACCATAGACGAGATATCAACACTTAAAGGCGGGACGGAGGCCGTGGCGTTCGGCTCTAAAGGCACAGAAGAACTCATGTTAGGATACGAAGATTTCGGTTTGGCTAAGCCCTCCGAAGTCAATGAGATATCACCTCCGGAGGGAAGTAGTGCAAGGATACAGTTCACAAACAAAGTGCTAGACGGCCAAGGCAACAAAGGGGCCACCAACCTCCTGCTCGCCAATACTGCAATGCTGATAGCCCTGAGAAAAGGAGGTGTGGACAATCTCTATGAATCTATGGAAATAGCAAAATCTGCGCTGAGCAGCGGCAATTACAAAGGACTGTTAAGAAAGGTGGCGACGATAGCACCGAAACCCGTATAAAGCTGCCGTCTGACGTCAATTCACAAGATAAAATTGATAATTTTTGATCTGGATGATATACTTGTAGGCAAAGTGGATGATCGTGTTAATTTAATTGCAATGCACCGCAGGGATATCCCGTCCATAGCTTTGATGTCTTCCCTCTTTCTACTTAGTAATGCATTTTATCAAGTAATATCAGCGCAAAATCATCATCATTTGCTGTACCTAACTAAAAACTTATCAATGGTCAAACCTCAAGAAACAGAATTAATAAATACTTAATTAGTAGATGTTTAAAAATAAGATTAATATTCAAATATTTATATTAAAATAATTGATGTGCTTTTAGCTTTTCATGAAAAAACAAAAAACTTGATGATAAATTGAAGAATTATGCAGACAAAGTAGAAAAGACAATGGCATTGATTAAGAGGAACCCTACAGAAGAGATACTGACAGAACAAAGATTAATCGAATATCTAAATAACGGAGTGAAGCTCAATCATTATATAGGCTTTGAGATTTCAGGAATGGTGCATCTTGGAACAGGTCTTGTCAGCATGCAGAAGGTTGCAGACCTGCAGGAAGCAGGTGCGAATACCAACCTGTTCCTGGCAGACTATCATTCAACAATAAACAACAAATTGGGCGGAGACATAGATAATATAAGGAAGATTGCGCTTGGGTATTTCAGCAAAGCTCTGCAGCAGTCAATAAAGTGCGTCGGCGGGGATCCGGAGCGCACCAAGGTTGTGCTTGCTTCAGACTTCTACAGGAAAGACGCACTGAAATATCTGGAGGATGTTATAAAGGTAGCAAAAGGGATGAGCCTGAACAGGGCGAAGAGGAGCGTCACGATATTGGGTAGAAAGAGCGGGGACGACATAAGCCTGGCTCAGCTGCTTTACGTACCGATGCAGGTGGCTGACATATACAGCCAGAACCTAAACCTTCCGCATGCAGGCATGGACCAGCGCAAAGCACACGTAGTGGCGCTTGATGCTTCAAAGAACTTTTCATACTCGCCCGTTGCACTGCACCACCATCTTCTTATGGGTATAAACATTACAGAGGAGCAGAGAAAGCAGGTACTAGAGGCAAGGCAACAGAAGGATAGGGATAAGCTTGATAATTCAATAATAGACATAAAGATGTCCAAGTCAAAGCCTGCGAGCGCCATATTTGTGCATGACAGCGAGGAGGATATACGCTCAAAGATAAACAAGGCGCTCTGCCCTCTGCGGGAGGTTGAAGTCAACCCTGTCATAGACATAACCAGGTACATAATAGCACCTATATTCGAAAGGAGAGGCAGTGAAATGGAGATTTCAAACGCTAAAACTGGCGCAGTTAAGACTTTCGCCGGCATAAAAGAGCTCGAAGAAGCTTACATTAAAGGAGAGGTACATCCACTTGACCTTAAGAGCATGGTGGCAGAGAACTTGATAAGGATACTGGAGCCTTCCAGAAAGTATTTTGCTTCGGGCGAAGGGCTTAGACACCTCAATGATCTTAAAGAGCTAATGATAACAAGGTAAATTATTTATCAATGCTTCTATGCAACACCTCTAAGGTAAAAACTGCGATTGTAAAGCAGTTTGCGTTAAGTTGCTTTGGATTTGTGCACATTTAGGTGTCTATGTGGACGAAGGGAAACATATGAAGAGTAATATAAAAATTTTTCAGGAGTAAACGTTAATCAAGGCAGAGACATAATTTTCGATGAGAATTACTATAATGGCATAATCCAAAAATATAGATATGACTCATTAAGAACAGATGAACCTGGTTTCTCCTTGGGAAATCTTACCGTACATGAAGTAAGTCGAATGTTGGTATGCCATTATAATGGCGATATCTTTGCCAGAGCATTAAAAATTGGACGCAATTTTCAAAAGACAAACAATAAATATTAGAAAAGGTTATTTCAGGAATGGTTATATGGACAAAACAGTCGACTTTAAACTTTACCTTGATAAGGAACGATTCTTGAACAATGTCTATCACGGAAGCAGCTTGCCGAAGAAGTTAGATGATGTCGATACAATCATATCGCTTAAGGACCTTGTTAGAATCGCTGAGAGAGAACATGCACAAGACATCTCGTTCATGCCTATAAAGACAGAGGAGCTCATAGGCATAATGCGCAGCGTCAAGGACCTTTATGGCAATGAGGTCTATGCTAACTCAAAGATAAGTATAGACTACTCGTTGAGCAGCAACTTTACATATTCGCAAGCTTTCATAGAGGTCAGCAAACTGTTTATAAACATACCAAACATGAACAAATTCTTCAATTCATTTGAGATACCAGGCATAGGTGACACTATGCCATCGTTCATAAAGCTGGAGTATAACTCTGTCAAGTACATGGCATTCTATGTGCCTCCGATAATAGAGGTAGTAGACAGCACTTATATGGATGAACCGCTAACACACCTCAAGACCCGTGCCTATGAAAAGCCTATAATACGTTTCAAAATCTTTAATGCACGTGATGGAAGCGCAAACTATACTGACTTCAATCTTAACAATGCTGTGTTCGCTGCAGAAAGCATACGAGCCAACGGAAACGGCACGATGGCGGTGTTGAGGGATGGCGCCCATAGGGCTTATGTTACGGCAATGGCAGGCGCACGCATACCAAAGATAATAATAAACAATTCTGACGCTGAGCTAAAATCTGTACCAGTCAAGATGGCCGATCTGCTACTGGTAGCCGAAAAACCAAAGAAAAGGGAGGACAGGTTCTTTGGGTTGCATGACAGAGATGGCAAGGAGGTAGGCTGGCTCAGGCTCGACGAGGTAGGCATAGATGGCTGAAACAGAAACTGTGGCTCTTGTAGACCTAGACGGCACATTGCTATTCACTGAGAAGTCTGAAGGCCTTGCGGCAAAGGAGATAACTGGCCATAAACTCAAAAGGAATGCTATCAGAAAGCTTGACAAGCAAATCAAGCATGCGATATACACTCTAGCACAATCCAAGTATGCAGGGGCAGCTATACTAAATGAAGCTATGAAAAAGCGTCTCGCACATATGGACAGCTCGCACATTGTAATACTAACCGCAAGGCACTCGGATATGCGCCGCCACACAATAGCGGTACTTAAAAAGCATGGGATAAGGTATGGCACCCTTATATGCAGGAGCGGAAAGGCTAGGAATCTCGCTGATGAAGAATGGAAGCTTGGGGTTCTAAATAGGTATGCAAAAATGTATGGATATGTTGAGTTTTATGATGACAAATCAGACAACCTGGCGTACATATATGAACACATTGACAAGCCTAATATATTGTTGATGAAAGTCTCAAATTCCTCCATAAAACATTTTGTACGTAGCCGCAAATAGTACCAAAATTGTACTGCCTATTTGTTTTAGGATAATTTACATAATGCAATTTCTATTATCTAGAGTGGTTTCTTAGATTCATTAGCCATATAAGATTTTATTATGAAACAATTATATGTAATAAAAAAGAGATAACTTCCCTGAGCGGTATGCTATCAAGACATAAAATTGCCAATTTTAGCTTAGCAAGTAGTTTAGGGAGAAAAAGAAACCTGCCCGCTCTTATGAGCAGAGATAAATTTTCCCATCCAACGTAGAAAAATAAACGTTTATCACCGATATAGTAACGCTTGAAGATGAGAAGAGAAAGGAGAGCACCTACAAATTATTATTAGTGCAGGTATTTAAGAATTAAATTTCCTATACGCCATTAATGGCAGGCAAGGGGAAAACGGGTAAGGAGCACTTCGGCGCATACGTATGCGTATTCAACAGGGATTTCTCAGAGATACTTCTCCTTTGGCGCGAGAAGGAAGAAAGAGAAGGGATTGAGATCAAAGGTTGGGGAAACGTAGGTGGTACTGTAGAATCCGGCGAAACTGCAGTGCAGGCATGCGTAAGGGAGGCAAAGGAAGAGACAGGAATAGCCCTGAAACCAGATAGCCTTGTATCTGTAGGCATCAAAAAGGCTCTGGAGACAAGCCCTCGTAAATGGATGATATATTTTTATGCGGTTTCGATTGATAAAGACACTGATATCAAACTGAACCGCGAATCTAGAGGATATGGTTGGTTCGGCAAAGATGAGCTGCCTGAGAGGACATTGGATACAAAAGATGACATTCTTGGTTGGTGGATGCTTGCGGAAAAAGCTTCCCATGCCCCTCACACTTAACCTTTAGTGTCATAGAAATGCAATCATCAGATGGGTTTTACAGGTCTAAATGTCTAATAATCGTTGATAAGATGGAAATAATAAGGGCAAAGAGAGGTGATAGATATGTTGATGATGCGCTAAAGATAGCTCGAGGTCTCAAAGAATGGTTCAACGAGAACGGGTTGAAAAGCATTGAGACAGACCTTTTCTTTGATAATCTTGTTGTAGCAGTAGAAAGCGGCGAAACCTTAGGCTTCGCATGCTATAGTTCCTATGAAGGCATAATGCAACTGGTCTGGATAGCTGTTGAAAGAAACCATCATGGCATGGGCATAGGTACGGCGCTTCTCAAATGGATTGAGGATGAAGCAAGAACCCATGACCTGATGTCCATACAGGTGGAGACGTTGCCTGACGAAGATAGCTACGAGCCCTACAAGCTGACAAGAAAGTTTTATTACGATAATGGGTTCACCAGGATAGCATATAAGAAGGCCAGACTAGAGGGCCGGGATGATCAAATAGTCTTGGAAAAGAAATTATAGGGGTTATTGTCATATTGTCTATTCATCAATCAAAAAGCAGAAAACAGGACAATCTCTAGTATTTACCAGTATATGGCCAGGACGGAGCTTGCCCTTGTCGCTTTTTGCCAATAAATAGATGAGCCGATCAGTGCAATTATTCCTGCATTACTGCCCTCCTTGCACTGTCTTTTTTTCTCCTCAGCAGGGCACTGATTTCCACCCTCTTCTGCAGATCTGCCATCTGCCGCTCCTGCTCTTTTTGTCCTGCATCTAGCTTTCTTTTTTCAGTTCTTTCTAAATCCGAACTTTCTAATGCAAGTAATATATTTGCGAGAGAGTCTTCGCGATTAAGTGATATGAGCCTGTCTCTAATTGCATTTGACGCAATATGACCTAAAGCTTGTGTCCTTACGACTTTTTCTGCATTGTATATGCTTTCTAGTACTTTATAACCATCGCGCGGAGCCTCGTTGCGGCTTTGGCCATTGAACACTTCATTAAACGTATCTATTATATCTTGTATGGCTTTCGATTCTGCAGGAGTAACATTTGCGCTTTTCTCATAATCATTGCGCAGCTCATAAACTTTCTTTAAAAATCCATTCTTTCCAACTGTACTTAATCCGGGTTTTTGTATTGTTGTTTCCATATACTTACACCAATAATAATATTGTCTTTTCAGATATTTATATGTTTTTATCTGACGAAAACTTTATATATGTGAAAAAAAGTCTTTTCTGTCCCCAATTCCTCAGAAGAAGATATATCGTCCCAAATAATTTCAGTAAAAATTCAGGCATTTTTTCAGTGTAATTTGTGTCTGTCATGGAATTCATTCGAATAGAGCCTGAAGAGATCCATCCTTCTACTCGCGTTCCTGAGTAGAAAATCTGTCATTTTCATAGAGTAGACGCTTCCTCTGTAGGTATTCTTAGTGACAAACTTCATCCCGAAATCGATTGCTCTCTTGACCGCTATCAGAGTAATTGCATTAGTTATCCGTTCGGTAAAAAAGATGCCGCTTCTCGCAAAATCATAAACTGCATCGTAGAAGGATTCGTTAAGCATCGCGGCTGCGTCAGTGTTGGTTATGCCCGGGTGCGTTACCGTCTCGACGAAATACATCTTGTACCTTCCCTTCTTCTCAAGAGAGTATATCTTGTCTGCGGTTATCTCGTTGTCAAGCATGAGACCCTTCTTGGCCTTTTTGAAAAGTTCTTCGTCAAGGGCCACAAAATGCCAGTAGCCGAGTATGTTCAGATTTGCATCCACAAGATACCTTGATGAGTAGGGACTTTTCTCGAAAACCGACACCCAGTTATCTTGGGTTCCCTCCTCTTCTTTTGTTATGCCTTCCATGTTAGCATAGTCCAGATAAATCAGCCGTTTTAGCAGAGACCCGTAGCTGTATTTACGGCTCAGGAATGGGTGATACGGAACTATGGCAAGAGTTTTAAGCATAATATCACAGTTACACTATATCAGGTAAACTATGATTATAGGCAATGCAAAGTATAAAAGTCTTTATCGTCTGTAAAAGGCTGCGATTTGGTATGTATCCAAAATTTGAAGCACCTGTCTTTTGACGCCAATTCTGCAACCGGAACAATAAACTATTGTTTTTTGTATAGGATAGATGCTATTAACAGCAATTAAAAATGAAATGTTTAAATATTAGGAAAAGCGCTATCAATATTTATGAGCGATAGATTAACCAAAACGAAATCTAAGAAACCTGCAGTAGTGACCACTAATCTTCCAATAGTGATTGTTGGTCCTCCTGGTTCTGGAAAGTCGACATTAGGAAACCTGTTGTCAATTCTATACAACACAGAGGTATACTCTGTAGGCAGAAAATGGAGGGACCAATACAAAAAAGAGTATCCAAACAATGATATCACATTCGAAGATTATTGGAAATCCATACCAGAGGCAGATCAGCTGGAAGCAAACAAAAATCTAAAGCACTACGCCCAGGACCTACATTGCATAATAGATACAAGATATCCACAAATCTTTGACAAAGACAAATGTCTTATTGTATACCTTGACGCGCCATTGGGGGTTCGCGTTAAGCGCGTTGCAGGAAGGCCAGAATATCCCGGCAAAAACAGCGAAGAGATAAGCACCATACTGAGTGAAAGGGAGAGAGCTGAGGCAGCGATAGGGGAGAAACTCTTTGGCACGGATTACAGGGACCCTAATTTCTACCATCTTATCCTTGATTCTGGGCTGCTTACCCCTGAAGAGGAAGTGAGTGCAATTGATGCCAAGATGCGTGAGTTGAAGAGCCTGATAAGAAGGGAAAGATAATTCCGATCATCTTAAAATGCAGCTTGTGGGAGAATTAGAATACATCGATTAGCGAGAATTATTAGATTTATGGCAAGATAAGCGTTGGACATAACGCTTTTATGTATTATTGCTTTTTAATAAATACGTGTCTGATAGATTCAATAGATCTCATACATGTCTACACATACGAAGGAGCCACCCATGCATAAAATAGAGTCTGATACTTTGACGAACAAAAAAAGCAATGGAAACGATTTTACCGTTCCTAAAGAGGGCAAACAAGTTTATATAAAAGACCTGCTTAGTGAGGCTAAAGTGGGCAAAAAGGTAACTTTATTTGGATGAGTGTGGAAAAAAAGAGACATGGCGAACAACCTGTTTTTTAGGATAAGGGATTCTACTGGCGTAATACAGATAGTTATTCCGTCAAAAAATGTTTCGGAACCGGTATATATAGAGGCATCGTTGAAGGTTACCGGAACAATAGAAAAGGATAAAAGGGTACAGTGGTGCCGATAAAAAATGCAGTAAAAGTAAGTTATAAATATATGCAATACTTACTAGATTTGGTGTCGGCATGCCAGAAACAGAAAAAACTAAAACTTACAAGGATGAATATGACGCTAAGATAGTGGAGTTAGTTGAGAAAATGATTAGATCTGATTACAAAGAAGAAATCAACTATTACAAAAATGAAGACGACAAAAAAGTAAAAATAAATTTGGAAATAGCGGAATTCAAGGAAGGATCTAATGGTAGACTGCTGAGAGTTGATGGCTTTCCAGGCGGAGTAAAGACTGTAGACATTATAGAGTTTAATGAGACTGGCATAAAGTTCTGGAGGCAGAAAGAAGAGTGCTTTTCTGGATATAATGTGACGTCTGAATACGGAATCTCATGGGAGCAGATTGAAGCGCTTTCTAAGGCTGAAAAAATTAAGGAGAATAATAATATGGGACCATTCACCATAACCTCTGAAAATGCTAAAAGACTCATAGAATTAAGGTACGCGAAAAAACACACAGTTACCACATACAAACAATTAAATATTAAAAAATAGTTAACACCTAAATAGGTGTTTAATATGACAGAAAAAGAAAAACAGAACGAGCTTATTAGAAATATACTCCGCTCCAATGATGATCATAATAAAAACGATCAAATAAATGACAAATTGACTATTTTGGCATTGACCAGCAATTTGCCATTGATTTTAAGTGATGAAAAACTCAAAGAAATAAAAACTTTAAGAGAGCAGTCGGGTGGCGACATTGCTTGGCTTTATTTATTAGCGATTGGAAAAACAGGATTTGTAGATTCGCTTACAGATGATAAAACATTTGGTTTCTTAAAGTATAACAGTAAAGATGTTGATAAGTTATGGTTAAGCTGGATAATTAAAGGAAATACTTACCTGCTTCAAGATAATGTAATGGAATTCATAAAAGCACTTGATGAAAATATACGCATAATATACTTATCGTTTGGACCAGCATATGAAGATTACAAAGCCTACCAAGGTGGTAGAGAGTCACTTTCAAATAAATT